>QHSV01000465.1 GCA_003221655.1 Candidatus Rokuibacteriota bacterium | reverse complement strand
ACCTGGGGAGCCACATCTTCCGCGAGTATGAGCGACCCGAGAAAGTCCGCCCGCTCCTCATGCAGGAGCTACGAAATACGCTCCGACCGGAGTTTCTCAACCGGATCGACGAAGTGGTGATCTTCGCCCCCCTCGGGCGCGACGAGATCGCCCGGATCGTGGACATCCAGCTCGGACACCTCCGTCGCCGTCTCGCGGCGCGGCGAATCGAGCTCGAGGTCACCGATGGAGCCCGAGCTCTCCTCGGGCGCGAGGGCTACGACCCGACGTTCGGGGCCCGGCCGCTCAAGCGCACCATCCAGCGGTTGGTCCAGGATCCGCTCTCGCTGAAGCTGCTCCAGCGCGAGCTCTCCGACGGCGATACCGTTACGGTCGACGCCGAGGGGGACGCGATCGTATTCAAGCGGGCGGCGCCGGCCCAAGTCGTCCGCTAGCGCCACGTCGATAGCAGGGTTGGCCGGGGAGCACTCCCCGGTCCAGCTCCGCCCTCCAGTGTTCCTGAATCTCCGCCCGGAAGGTGGCATCCTAAGACTCGTGAGCTCGGTCCGGCGTGTGCACCCGGCGTGGGTCGTGCTGGGTGCCGTGACTCTCTGCATGATGGCCGGGTCAGGGATCCGTTCGACCTTCGGGGTCTACATCAAGCCCATGGAGGCAGAGTTCGGCTGGGGCCGGGGCGCCCTGTCCGGCGCCGCGGCAATCTCCCTTCTCCTCCTGGGCGCTGCCGGTCCCCTGGTCGGCCGCCTTGCCGATCGCTACGGGCCACGGCGGATAGTCACCGCCTCACTTCTCTTGCTCGGGGCCGGCTCGGTCGGCGCCGCCTTCGTGCAGAGCCTCTGGCACGTTTACGTCACCATAGGACTTTTCTTGGCGCTAGGCGCAGGCGGCCTCTCTACGCCGACTGCGGCGACCGTGGCGGCGCGGTGGTTCGAGGCGCGGCGGGGAGTCGCCATCGGGATCGCGGCCGGCGGCATGTCGGCCGGGCAGCTCGTCGTGATCCCGCTCGCCATGGGGCTGACGCTCTGGCTCGGGTGGCGCATGAGCTATCTCTGGCTCGGCGTGACCCTCCTCGCGCTGGCGGTCCCGGTGGCGCTCTTCTTTGTGCGCGACGACCCGGCCGATCGCGGGGTCCGCCCGTACGGGGCCACCGGCACGGCCGTCGCCGCGGCGCAGGCGGCCGCAATCGAAAGGTCGCAGCGCATCTCCGTCCTGGAAGCGCTGAAGGTGCCACAGTTCTGGCTCCTGATGGCGACGTTTTTCATCTGCGGCTACACCGCCAACGGCATGGTGCTCACCCACTTCATGCCGCACGCCCTCGAGCACAATTTCAGCGAGCTGCAGGCCTCGACCGCGCTCGGCGTGATGGGCGCCATGAACGTGCTCGGCACGTTTGGCTCGGGCTGGATATGCGATCGGTTCGGCCGCCGGGGACCGCTGGCATTCTACTATTTCGTCCGGGGCCTCTCGCTCCTATTCCTGCTCTACGTCTGGGACGCGCCCTCGCTCCACGTCTGGGCCGCGGTCTACGGGCTGAACTACATCTCGACCGTGCCACCCACCACCACGCTGACGGCGAACATCTTTGGCCGATACTCGGTGGGCGAGCTCTCAGGCTGGATCTTCTTGTCCCACCAGGTGGGCTCGGCGCTCGGGGCGGCGCTCGCCGGTTGGATCTACGAGTGGACCGGCGGCTACGAGATCGCGTTCGTGTCCGCCGCGCTCATGGGCTTCCTCGCCGCCGGCCTGGCGCTCGCGATCCGCGAAGAGCCCGTCGCCTCGCGGCCGACGCCGCTCGCGGCGCCGGCCACCTCCTGATCGCGGCGACCTAACGACGCGGGACCGCGGACGTTGGGGCCGGCCCCGGTGCGGACGCGGCAACGACGCGGGTCACGGTACGGAGTCCCTGAGCGACGTTCCCCGCTTTGACCGAACCCATGGTCACGCGCACGACCGTCGAGGAGTAGACGCTCCTCATCGCTGTGGGACGGTGACGGGGCTCCGGGACTGACCCGTAGACCTACCGTGCGATGGCGTGGCAGCCGCGACGCGGATCGACCCCGGCCCACCGGGTAGCGTCCGGCCCGACCTTGACCGCACACACGGCGCCGGCCCGCCACTCCCACTCCGGCCACTCCGCGACCGCGTGACCGAGCGCCGCCAGCGCGTCGCGCGTCTCGCGCGGAATGCGTCGCTCAGCCTCGACCTTGCCGGGCGCGATGGAGTGCGGCCAGAAAGAATCCGGATGACTGCGCGACGCGACGCGGGGTGCTTCGATGGCGGGCTGCGGGTCCATGCCGAAGACGGTGATGTTCAGGAAGACCTGGAGCATCGCCTGCTGCTGGACGTCGCCGCCTGGAGTGCCGAACGGCATGAAGAGGCGGCCACCCGTGAACGCCATGGCCGGCGCGGGTGTGAGTCGAGGCCGCTTGCCGGGCGCGACAACGCTCGGATGCTCGGGGTCCAGCCAGCCCTGCGAGCCGCGAGGTGAGACGACGCAGCCGACGCCGGTGACGACGGGCGAGTCGACATTCGGGTCGCTGGGCGTGGCCGAGAAGCCGTTGCCCGCCTCGTCCACGACGGCGACATAGCTCGTGTCGAGCGTCTCCGTGGCCGTCGTGCCGCCGGGCGACGGGTGCGAGCCTCCCGCCAGCGGCAGCGCCGCCTCCAGGTGCCTCACCGCGTCGAGTCGATCGGGATCGCCGGCGGGCGGCATCTCGGCCCACGCCTGCTCTTTGATGAGTCGCTGCCGCGTCGCGGCATACGCCTTCGACAGAAGCCGCACGCGGCGACCTCGTACCGGCCGAAGGTGGTCCGCAAGGCGGGGCCCACCTCGACGCTGAACTCGGCGAGGTCGCCGGCGGCGAGCGGCCCACCCTCGGCGCGGTGGAACTCGGCGATGCGCTTGGCCGTCTCGCCCCGATAGAACTCGTCCCGCGCGGCGCGCACCCCGGCCTCGCGGCTGCCGCCTGCGTTCGCTTCGGCGCGGGCCATGCGGCGGAGCGTCTCGCCCAGCTCGCGCTGCACGAGAACCTCGCCGATGCGAAGCGCCCGACCGTCACGCAGGTAGAGCGCCGCCGAGGACGGCCAGCGGCGGTACTTGTCGGCGTTCGACGACATCTGATAGGCGGTGAATTGCGAGATCGGAAAACCGCGCTCGGCGTGTTCGGTGGCGGCCGTCGCAACCTCGGCAAACGACATCGTGCCCCACCGCGAGAGCGCGGTGCACCAGGCATCCGGCGCCGCCGGCACGACCGTGCGCGGTAGCCCCGGCGGGATCTGACCGCCGTGACGCTCACGCAAATACGCGGCCGTCGTCGCGCGCGGATACGGTCCGACGCCGGAGACCTGCCAGGTCTCGCCGGTGCGCGCGACGTGCACGAGGATCGGCGCCACCCCCGCGACGCTCACCATGTCGCAGTGAACGACACCCAGAGTGATACCGGCAGCGACGCCGGCATCGATCGCGTTTCCGCCGGCGCCGAGAACGCGCGCGGCGGCTTCGGAAGCGAGCGCGTGGCCTGCGGCCACCGCCCAGCGCGTGCCAATGACCTGGGTCGTGGAGGTAGGAGTGTGGGCGGGCGCCGTCTGCTGGGAACTGGCGGAGTCAAGGCTCATGGCGGCCATCTTACTCGCGAGGGAGCCACCCGCCAAGGGGCACCGTGCTAGGCTTGGAA
>QHSV01000464.1 GCA_003221655.1 Candidatus Rokuibacteriota bacterium | reverse complement strand
GCGCCGCCGCCGCCCGAGCTGCCACCGCCGCCGGAGAAGCCGCCGTCAGAAGACCCGCCGCCACCACCGCCCGAGCTCCCGCCGTACCAGCCGCCCGGCCCCGACGAGCCCCAGCCGCGCCGGCCGGCGGTGTAGCCTCGCTGGTGCGAAGCTTCCCACGCGAGACCGCCGATGGTCAGCGCCGCGAACGCCAGAAAGAGCAGCAGGTAGAGCCGCGCCGTGCCCTCGCTCTCCGATTGCCGCCGTCGCCAGGACTCGGCCTCGCGCTGCATCTCCTCGGGTGATCTCGCGCTCGACGGCGCGATCCGCGCGTACACGGCGCCGACGGCGGCCTCGAGCCCCGCCGCGTAGCGCTGCTCGCGGAAGCGCGGTGAGATCGCCTCGCGGAGGATCCGCCCCGCTTCGGCGTCCGGCAGCACGGCCTCGAGCCCGTAACCGACCTCGAGTTTCAGCTTTCGGTCCTGGACGAACACGACGAGGAGGACGCCGTTGTCGAGGCCTTTCTGGCCGAGGCGCCACTTCTGGAAGAGCGCGTTCGCGACGTCCTCCAGGCTCTCGCCCTCGAGCGATCGGAACACCGCGATCGCCATCTGCGTCCCCGAAGCTCGCTCGCGCTCGGCCAGGAGCGCTTCGAGCCGCTCGCGCTCGGCCGGTGCCAGGAGCCCGGCGTAGTCGTTCACCCGGCCGGTCGGTACCTGCGGCAGAACGAGGGCGACGGCGAGGACAGCCGCGAGGAGCAGGCTAGAACTTGACCTTGGGGACGGTGGCCGCGTCGGGCGCCGCTTCGAAGAACGCCTTGGGCTGGAAGCCCGAGTAGCCGGCGATGACCGAGCCCGGGAAGAGACGCAGGCGGGTGTTGTAGTCGCGAACGGCTTCATTGAAGCGTCGCCGCTCGACGGTGATGCGGTTCTCGGTCCCTTCGAGCTGGCTCTGCAAGGCCAGGAAGTTCTGGTTCGATTTGAGCTCGGGGTAGCGCTCGACGGTGACCAGAAGTCGGGAGAGCGCCCCGGAGAGCTGGTTCTGCGCGGCCTGGAACCGCTCGAGCGCTTTCGGGTCGTTGAGCGCCTGGGGCGTGAGCTGGATCGAGGAGGCGCTCGCCCGCGCGCGCGTGACCTCCTCCAGCACCGTACGCTCCTGCGCCGCGAAGCCCTTCACGGTCTCGACGAGGTTCGGAATGAGGTCGGCGCGCCGCTGATAGACGTTCTGCACCTGGGCCCACTTCTCGTTGACGCCCTGATCGAGGACGACGAGCTGATTGTTCACCGAGATCGCCCACACAGCGATACCGCCGACGAGGACGACGATCACGACCAGGGCGATCAGGAGTCCACGTGACATGACCGGGATGATTATATACTTGCCGGCACCGGACGGCGGTCAAGGAGGCGGATACGGACAACAAGGAACGACTGACCGAATATCACGTCAAGGCTCGGAACACGTCGGCGAGCTCCGAGAACAAGATCCACGACGATCAGATCGCGCGCCAGTACGGGTTCCGGGGCGCCCTCGTGCCCGGCGTGACCGTCTACGCGTACCTCACGCATCCCCTCGTGGAGGCATTCGGTGCGGCCTGGCTCGAGCGCGGGACGGCGAGCGTGCGCTTCGTGAAGCCTGTCCACGATGGCGAGGAGGTCCTCGTCTCCGGCGCGGTGACGGCGCACGACGCCAGGAGCCTCACCGCGACGGTCTCGGCCTCCACCGTGTCCGGCGGTGAGTGCGCGACCCTGACGGCGACGCTCCCGGCCGGCTCTCCGGTGCCGCTGAACCTCGCCCTCTACCCGGCGGCGCCGCTGCCGGCGGAGCGGCCCCTGGCGACCCGAGAACAGTTTGCGAGCCTCGATGCCCTGGGCGCGCCGGTCAACGCCTACGACGAGGTGCGCGCCGCCGAGTACCTCGAGCGCGTCAGCGACGCGCTCGCGCTCTATCGCGGCGCGCGTGGCTGGACCCACCCGGGGTTCTTCCTCGACCAGGCCAACAAGGCTCTCTCTCAGAACGTCCGGATGAGCCCGTGGATTCACGCCGGGAGCATCGTGCGGCACCTCGGCGGCGCGCGCGTCGGCGAGACGCTGGCGACACGCGGTCGCGTCCGCTCGCTCTTCGAAAAGAAGGGCCGACAGTTCGTCGAGGCGGACCTCGCCATCGTCGCCGGGGACAGAGCCCGCCCTGTCGCGCACGTGCTGCACACCGCGATCTATTGCCTCCCTCCCGCGCGTTGATTCGAGCCGGCCAGCGTGCTAGAAACGTCCATTCACAGGAGGCCGACCGATGGACCTGAACTACGCGCCCGAGGACCGGGAGTTCCGCGCCGCGACCCGGCGCTGGCTCGAAGCCAACGTCCCCAAGGAAGACCTGAACACCCTCGCCGAGCGCAAGGCGTGGCACCGGAAGCTCTACGAGGCGGGGTATGTCGGGATGCTCTGGCCTCGCGCGTACGGCGGGTGGGGCGCGACGCCGATGCGGCAAGCCATCGTGCAGGACGAAATGGCGCGGGTGAGCGCACCGCCGCCGATCAACGGGCTCGGCATCGGCTTCATCGGCCCGACCATCATCGTCCACGGCACCGAGGCGCAGAAGCAGCGCTACCTCAAGAAGATGCTGACGGCCGAGGAGATCTGGTGCCAGCTCTACTCCGAGCCGAACGCGGGCTCGGACCTCGCGAGCCTCAAGACCCGGGCGGAGGATCAGGGCGACCACTTCCTCGTGAACGGCCAGAAGATCTGGACCTCCAGCGGGCCCATCGCCGACTGGGGCATCTTGCTCGCCCGCACCGACCCGAAGGTGCCGAAGCACCGGGGCATCTCGTGCGTGCTTCTCAATATGCGCCAGCCCGGGGTCGAGGTCCGCCCGCTCAAGCAGATCACCGGAAGCTCGCTCTTCTCCGAAGTCTTCATGACGAACGCCCGCGCGGAGAAGGCTGACCTGATCGGCAACGTCAACCAGGGATGGGAGATCGCGCAGACCACGCTCGGCTACGAGCGCGGCGGCAACTCGCTCGGGCGCGTGACACGGTACGCCACCGCCTTCAACCAGCTCGTGAAGGCGGCGAAGGAGTTGAAGCGGGGCGGCCGGCCGCTCATCGAGGATGCCGCCGTGCGCGCCCGGCTGGGCCGCATCTACGCGGATCTCGAAGTCCAGCGCTACGCGGCGCTGCGCGTCCT
>QHSV01000506.1 GCA_003221655.1 Candidatus Rokuibacteriota bacterium | reverse complement strand
ACCGTGCTCGCTCAGATCCTCGGCGAGGCGCTCGGTCTCCCCGCCGCTCGCTTCGACGTGCGCCATGCCGACACCGCCGCCGTCGAGAGCGGCGTCGGCACTTACGGCTCGCGCGGCACCGTCACCGCCGGCAACGCCGCCCACCTCGCCGCGGCCAAGCTGATCGCCGAGGCGCGGCAGCGTGCCGCCGAGCGGTGGGGCGTGAAGGAGAGCGAGGTGGCGTACGCGCGGGGCGCTCTGGCAGCCAGCGGCCAGCGCATCACCCTGGCGGAGCTGGCGCGGGAACGTCGGCTCGCGGCCGGTGCCTCGTTCGAGGTGCCGAAGGTGACCTACGCGGGGTGCGCCGTGGCCGTAACGGCGGACGTGGATTCCGAGACCGGTGTCGTCGCCTTGCGCCGGGTCGTGGTGGGTGCCGACGTCGGCCGCGCCGTGAATCCGGCGCTCGTCGATGGTCAGCTCGTGGGCGGTGTGGCCTTCGGCATCGGCAACACCTTGCACGAGAGCCTCGTGTACGACGCCGACGGCCAACTGGTGTCGTCGACCCTGATGGACTACGCGCTGCCGATGGCCGCCGACGTCCCACCCGTGGACGGCTTCTACCAGGAGGTGCGCGCGACCACGAATCCGCTCGGCCTGCGCGGTCTCGGCGAGTGCGGCAACCCCGGTCTCGGCGCTGCCATCGCCAACGCGGTGTGCGACGCCCTCGCGCCCGCCGAGCTTCCGATCACTGCCCTGCCACTGACGCCAGCGCGCGTCTTCCTGGCCGTGCGCTCGCCGCGTGTGCGCTCAAGTACGCCTGGATAGGCTGCATGGCCACGCAGCCTATCCCGCCCGTGCTAGACCGAGGTTTCCGACTGCAATCCGGTGAATCCGAAGGGCGAATGGCGACGATCGACGGTGGCAGCGCCATCAGGATAGGTGGCCCGAATCCGCAAGATCTGCGGTGTTACGCAGACCGGCCTATCCCGTCGTTGAATTCTATTTGGGCTGCTGAGGGACGAAGCTGATGGGTGGAGATACGCAGGATCAGGCCGGCTACGACATACTGGGCCTCTTTCTCATGGCAGCCCCAGAGAGGTCAAAGGAAGTGGACGCCCTAGTACAAAACCACAATCCCGCGTTTTTCGTTGCCACCGATCAACCCCGATTTCTCTTGGAGGCGAATCCCCCGTTGGGGTTTGTCCGCTATCTGAACCGAACGCTCCTTCAGGTTTGGGTGTTGGCTTGGGCGATGTGGAAGGAAATGTATTGCTGGTCCACAGAGATCTGGTTTCTCACCCAGGGCCACAAGGCATTTGTGCTCGCGGAGTTCGAGGCGCTTTCCGATCAGACACAGAGCTACTCCGATGCCGACGCCTTGTACTCAGAGGCGATGGTTTTTGCGCAGTCCGATCCCTTGGATTGGAGAATGTGGCCCTCTCAGGTACCGAAGCCACTAGACATCGCTAGCGGTACTAAGGAAGACTGGCTCATCAAGGACCTGGTCCATCATGCGCTTGCCTTTTTCTTCCTGCATGAGCTACGACACGTCGCCCTACATCAGGACGGCAGATCCTTTGACTCTCCGCACGAAGAGGAACTCGAGTGCGACCGTTGGGCCGCCGAATTCTTGCTTGCCCGTTCCGATTCATACGCCGCAGCGGCAAATGAAGACCCGGTCTTGGTTAAATCGAAGCGCGCGATGGGGGTCGCGCTTGGGACAGCGGTCATAGCGCACATACAGGAACTCGGCCTGTGGGAGTCAGGGATGGCTCATCCGTCCATCGCCGAACGAATGGAGAGGCTGGCGTCGGAACTCGATCTGCCAGCCGCAGATCTGTTGTGGAATGTAGCCTGCAGTTTCCTGTTGGCAGGCCTGAGGCGCCGAGGGGCGCTCCCAGAGTGTATTGAGTGTCACGACCAGCGGGATCTTTTCCTGAAGCTCTTGAGGCCCCCGACGCGAGATTCGGGTGATCGTGCTCTTGCGTGACTTGGCGCTTCAACAGCCCAACTTCAGCGTCAGCCGACGCCCGCAAGCGGGCGCGGCTGACGCTGACGTTATGCAACACCATTGTATTCATCGCACCATCAGTTGAGGCGTCATCCCAATGCACCTTGAACACCTAGAGGTCAGAAACTTCCGCGCACTCGACTCTGCGACGTTGCCCAATCTTCCCGCTAATGTTGTCATCGCAGGCCCCAACGGGTGCGGTAAGTCCACGATCTTCGATGCCATAAGGCTGTGGAAGTCCGCGTATGGGGGTTACATCGAGAACGAGTTCGCCGCTTTGTCGATACCCACGGCGATGGCCTTGAATACGAGGTGCTCCGCAATCTAGTCATCGCTCGCATGCGGGCCGCCGGCTTCGAGCCACCGGGCATGGTGAAGGTAATTGCCACCATCATGGCCCCTCTTGCGGCCTCCGGCACGGTGAGCAATCGGGAAGATAGGTAAACAGAGTTACATGGGTAAGACTTGTTGAAACGGCTCGGATGACGTAGTCGCGTTCATCAACGCGGGCAAGAGGACGTTGCAGAAGTAGATGGACCAGACCCCATCATCGACTTCCTCGAGGCCGAGGACCTGTTGCTTGAGCGAGTTCGCGATGAAGAGCAAACGCTTCTTGAACCGGACCCGCTGGGAATGTAATGGCCAGGGTACTCGATCGGAGGTAAGCCTGCTTCGCAAGCGAACGTGGTCCCATGACCATTCAGCGTATTGATGCCACTTGGGCGGCCTTCTTCGGACTGTTGTCGCCGGCGTTCTTGCTGCCCGGCATCCAGGTCGTTGCCCACCACCAGTTGGTGGACTATCAGGGGGTGTGGTTCTTTCGGCATCACGCCTCGTTGTGCCTCTCGGTCCCGCCGGACTCGGTAAAGGGTATTCAGGCCGTCGTGCGTGCGTACACGGTGGAGAGCCTTTTCAGTGAAGCCGGCATCCGGGCTCTCTTGGGGCCCCGGATCGAGCGAATCATTGGGCCGGCATATCAGGGTTATGTCGAGCGGCCGCAGTTTCAATCTGCGCCTCATCCCGGGGTACGTTTCCTCTCCCGAGCGGATCGCTTAGCACTGCAGCAGTTGGCCGACGCCTGTGAGGTCGACGCGTGGGAACATGCGGGGATTAGTTTTGATGAACCGCACGTGTTCGGCTGCTTTGTGGATGATCATGTGGTCGCGGCCGCCCGGCATCGACCCGCGTGGGAGCAGACTGCCCACATTGGGGTCGTGACGCACCCTGCCTACCGGGGGGCACGGCTATGGGCGCGCGGTGGTGAGTGCGGCGACGGCGCAGGGGTTGGAGGCCGGGTTCATCGTGC
>QHSV01000505.1 GCA_003221655.1 Candidatus Rokuibacteriota bacterium | reverse complement strand
CTCGATTCGATCCCCCGTCTCCGGGTGCGTGGCGAAGAAACCGCCGCCGCTGCCGCCTTCGGTCTCCGTGAGCCACTGAAGCGTGTTGACCATAACCTCTTTGGGGAAGCCGGCGCGCTGGAGGATCGTGACGCCGTGGCGATCGGCCTGGTACTCCTCCTTGCGGCTGTAGCTGCGCGCGATGAGGGCGCCCGCGATCGGCGTGACGTTGCCGCTGCCTGGAATGATCTGGTCGAGCAGGATCATCCCGATCTGGAGCCCGGCGCCGAGGCGCTGGGCTTTCGCGACGTGGCCGAGGTCGTCGTGGGCCAGCTCGTGCGCCAGCACGCCCCGCAGCTGGTCATCGTTCGCCTTCTGCAGGAGACCGGTCGTCACGTAGAACTCGGCGTTGCCCGCGCTGGCCGCGTTGATGTGGGGATCGTCCATGATCCCGATCTTGATCTCGCCGGGCGAGCGGGGGTTGTTCATCTTGGTCACCAGCGGGATCATGACGCGCTGGAGCCGTTCGACGGTTGCAGGATCCACCTTCTTGGTGGACGGCGTCGGGTTGCCGGCGGTCGGCTGCGGCTGTCGGGGGTTCTCGGCCTGGCCCGCCGACTGCACCGCGCAGCCAGAGGCGAGAAGCATGACTACGAGGGCCTTGAGAACACGCATCGTCATCTCCTGTGCGCTCACACCAGCTCGCGAATGCGATCGCCCAGCACGGTGAGCGCGATCTTTTGACTGTTGGGTTCGCCGCGGAGGAGCGACTTGGCGAACTTCGCGGCCTGCTCCAGCGTGACCTTGGCCGGCAGCGGGGGCTCGAAGGGATCGACCACGCCTTGCACGACCACCGGGCCCGGAGTGGCGAGCGCTTCCTCGAGCGCGCGCCCGCAGTCGGCGGGGTCCGCAATAGTGAACCCGGCGGCGCCGCACGACCTGGCGAACAAGGCGAAGTCCATCGCTGCTCGAGCTCATCGGTCGCGTGGAGCGCGCCGCGTCCGGCCAGGATCGCGACCTTCTCGCCGGCGTTCAGCACCTCGGCCGCGTGCGCCAGCTCGTCCTCGGCGGGGAGCCGCGCGCTGCGGGCGTACACGTCCGACGTGTGGTGCTTGACGTTCCGCTTCGACCGGTAGGCGCCGGCGTCCATCTCCTGGATGTCGACCGGGAACGTGATGTGGGCGACGCCACGGTAGGCGAGCGCTGTCCGGCACGCGAGGTGGGCGACGTTCTCGACGTGCGCGGGGCCCATGATGCGCTCGCTGTACTTCGCGACGTCCATGAACAGCCGATCAAGGGCTACGTCCTGCTGGGTGTAGGTGCCGATGAGGTCGTGGTACGCCATGCCGGTAATGGCAAGGACGGGTTGGCCGTCGAGGGCCGCGTCGTAGAGCCCGTTCAGGAGGTGAATCCCGCCCGGGCCCGAGGTCGCCAGGCAGACGCCTAGCTTGCCGGTGAACTTGGCGTAGCCGCAGGCCATCAGAGCCGCCGCTTCCTCGTGGCGGACCTGAATGAAGCGGACCTCGTCACGCCGCTTGCGCAACGCCTCCATGAGGCCGTTGATCCCGTCGCCCGGGAGGCCGAAGACGACCTCGACGCCCCAGTCCCGGATCGTCTCGATCAGAACGTCCGCCGCCGTGAGTGCCATGCTTTCGATTTCTCCTGACGCTTGCCTGCCGGCCCCTCCCTGATCCCTCGCGCCCTCGTACGGGGGCCTGCGTCCCCCTGCCGCAAGTCACGTGCCGATTCTCTCGACGCGCAGAAGATTCAGAAAACTCGAACGCGACGAGCCGCGGTGGGCCTTCTTACTCGATCGAGATGAACGATTTACACGAACGATTTACACGGTAGAAAGGCGCGGCCTCGTACGTAGGAAATCTCTGCTCGTGCGACGTCGTCTCGTTCTTTCGGCCGTTTCGAGGCCTCGTCGAGGGACCAACGTTTGCTGGCATATGGGTTGCTCCTCGGGTGTGCGAGCTCGGAAACGAAAGGAGACAAATGCCATGAAGCTCTCAGCCACGATCGCGGGCACCGTCGCCAGCGTGCTGCTCGCGGGCCTCGCCGTCGCGCAGAATCCCGCAACGCCGCCGGCCGCGCCCGTGCCGCTGACGGTGGGGCAGTCACCACCCTACACGACGATGGCTCGCCACACGATGACGGGCGAGGTTACCCGCGTGAGCCCGGAGAAGGGACGGCTCTTCGTGAAGACCCCTGAGGGCCGGATGCTGCTGCACTTCCCGTCGTCGGCGCTGCAGAACGTGAAGAAGGGTGACAGCGTGACGGTCGAGCTGGCGCTGAAGGACAACGGCCCGACTCCGAAGACGAAGTAGGGAGGGAGACCCATGGAAATGTTCAAGTGCAATCACTGCGGCAAAAAATTCAGCTCGCAGGAAGAGCTACGCAAACACGAGCAGGAGTGCGCTCCCGCGCGCGTGAAGTAACGGCGTAGTTTCGCGCTCAGGGCACCGGAGACCGCGAGGCGCAAAGCCCGAGGAAGGAGGCCGAGATGCTCAGAACGGCAGGCGAGCTCAAGGGAGTCACGATCCAGGCGACCGACGGCGACATCGGCAGCGTGCAAGACCTTTACTTCGACGACCACTCGTGGACGGTTCGCTACCTCGTCGTCGACACCGGCACGTGGCTGCCCGGCCGGCAGGTGCTCATCTCGCCCTTCGCGTTCCGCGCGGTCTCCGGTGCCTCTCGGCTGCAGACGACGTTGACGAAGGATCAGATCGAGAACAGCCCGTCGATCGACACCGATCGGCCCGTCAACCGGCAGCGGGAAATCGAGTACTCCCGGTACTACGGCTATCCCTATTACTGGGTCGGACCGTATCGCTGGGGCGAGGTCGCGTACCCGAGCACCCCCGACCTGGCGTACGCGGGCGTGCCCGTCACACCGCTGCAACCGAACAAGGTCGAAGAGGAGATGCTCGCCCGCGAGCGTGAGAGCGTGAACCCCAATCTCCGCAGCGCGCGCGACGTGATGGGCTACTACATCCAGGCGACCGACGGCGACCTCGGCCACGTGGAAGACTTTCTCGTCGACGATGAGACGTGGGCCATCCGCTACATCATCGTCGACACCCGGAACTGGTTGCCGGGCCGCAAGGTGCTGGTCTCGCCGGAATGGATCCAGCGCGTGAGCTGGGAGGATTCCAAGGTCTACGTAGACCTGTCGAAGCGACACATCGAGGCCGCTCCCGAGTTCGATTCGAGCGTGCCGCTGGCTCGCGAGCACGAAGAGCTCCTGTACGACCATCTCGGCCGCCCGAAGTACTGGAAACGTGAGCCGAGGAGAAAACCCTGAAGGGAAAGGACCAATGGCAAGACTCGAGGTCGAAGAAGTCGTGAGCGTCGAGCAGGTCGAGGGGCTCCTCCCCTGGTACGTGTCCTGGAGCGGTATCTGGGTCGGCGCGTTGTCGGCCTTCGCCCTGTTGCTCGTGTTCGGCTTGACGGGCATCGCGGTCGGCGCCCACCAACTCGGCCAGCGCATCGCCAATTGGCATGAGTTCCGCCTGATAACGCTGGCGTTCAGCGTGTTCGGCTCGTTCCTCTCGTTCGTCCTCGGAGGCTGGGTGGTGGCGCGAGTCGCCGGGACCCGGCGCGCCGAGACCGCCATGCTCCACGGGGCCATCGTCTGGCTCGTGACCATCCCGGGCCTGCTGTTCTTCGCCGCGCTCGGCGCCGGCGGCTTTCTCGGGACGTGGTACGGCGGGCTTGCCGCGCCGCCGGCCTGGGCGCCGCAAGCCGCGCCCCTGGTCGAGAGCCCTGCGGCCGCGATCGCGGCGCGCAACGCCGCTCTCGGCGCGCTCACGGCGCTGCTGCTCGGCCTCATCGGCGGTGTCATCGGAGGCTGGATGGGCTCGGGCGAGCGCATGACACTGAACTACGTGAAGAGACCGTACGGCCACGACGGCCGTGCGTTTGGAGAGATGCGATGATCTACATCCTGCTCTGGCTGCTGGGAGCCCCGCTGACTCTCATCTTGATCCTGTTCTTGCTCGGCATCGGGCGGTAGTCGCCATATGCGGTGAACCGTCGGCCGGCAGCCATCTGGCGCGCGCCGCTCGCTCCTCCAGTTGCCGCAAAGATGGCCTCCGGCCGGCGGCCCTTTCCTGACTTTCCGTCCGAGCTCGCGATCCTCTGATGCTCTTGACCTCGCCGGGTGCACGCCACATGATCGGTGGCAGCATGACGCCCGAGACGTATCTCCAACGGGTTCGCGCGCTGCTCCCAGCGCTGCGCGACCGCGCCGTCCATGCCGAACAGCTCCGGCGGCTGCCCGACGCGACATTCGCGGACTTCCAGGAGGCCGGGCTCTTTCGCTGTCTCCAGCCCAAGCGCTACGGCGGCTACGAGCTCGATCCCGGCACGCTCTACCAGGCCATCATGGAGATCGGCACCGTCTGCGGCTCGAGCGCCTGGATCCTCGGCGTCGTCGGCGTTCACAACTGGCACCTCGGCCTCTTCTCGCCGGAGGCGCAGGACGACGTCTGGGGCAAGGACACGAGCATCCAGCTTTCGACGTCCCTGGCGCCCACGGGGACGGTAGAGCGGGTCGATGGAGGCTTTCGCCTCCGTGGCCGGTGGTCGTTCTCGAGCGGGTGCGACTTCTGCCACTGGGCCGTGCTCGGCGGCATCGCGCCGCCTCTCACGGAAGGCGCGCCCCCTGACGCACGGACATTTCTGGTCCCGCGCCGGGACTACACGATCGAGGACACGTGGTACGCGGTCGGGCTCTGCGGCACTGGGAGCAAGGATTTACTGGTGGACGATGCCTTCGTGCCGGAGCACCGGACCCACTCGTATCGCGATGCATTCTATCTGACGAATCCCGGCGCTGTCGTCAACGACGCGCCCCTCTACCGCCTGCCCTTCGGGCTCGTCTTTCCGGCGTGCATCGGCACCCCGGCCATCGGTGTCGCGCTGGGAGCGCTCGCGACGTTTCGCGACCAAACGACGACGCGCATCTCCCCGCGCGATCAGAGCCGAGTCGCGGAGGACCCGTTCGTGCAGTTCTCCCTGGCGGAGGCCGCGGCCGAGGTGACCGCCGCCCGCGACCGCCTGCTCGGTAACTTCGCCGAAGCGATGAGTCTGGTTCGAGACAGGGCGGAGATTCCCCTCGCCCAGCGGGCGCGCTACCGGTGGGATACCGCCAAGGCAACGGATCGATGCGTGCGCGCCGTGGATCGACTGTTCGAGGCCAGCGGCGGCCGCGGCATCTTCCTCGACAATCCGATCCAGCGGGCCTGGCGCGACGTCCATGCGATCCGGGCTCACGCGGGCAACAATCTCGAGAAGGCGGCCTTCGTGTTCGGTCGCTCCGAGTTCGGCCTCTCGCCCGTCGATCTCAGATTTTAGCTCCGCGGGACACCTCGAGCTACGCTTGGTCGGTGGCGTCAGCCCCGAGCTTTCATGGCGCCAGCGGGCGCTTGATCGCGTGGAAGATCCGGTGCAGAAGCAGGACGTCCCCCCGCGCCTCCGCTGGCGTGGTCTCGGGCTCCCGGCCGCGGGCGACGCATTCGGCGAAGTGCAGGAGCTCCTCCTTGAACGCTTCCTTCATAGAGGCGGTCACCCGCTTCTCGAACGCTTTGCCGTCCTCCATCCCCTCCACTATGACCTCGGTGGGCACGTTGCGGAAGAAGGGCGAGGGGAACACGAGCCGCACGCGGTCCGCCGGGCCGAGGTACGTCACCGTCTCCTCATAGTGGGCGAGGTCCCAGAGGTAGTGGAGGCTGAGGGTG
>QHSV01000504.1 GCA_003221655.1 Candidatus Rokuibacteriota bacterium | reverse complement strand
CATGGTCAGATCGACGCCGCTCTCCTTGAACGTGGGCACGTCCGGCAGCGAGGCCAGCCGCTTCTCCCCGCTGACGGCGAGCACGCGGACCTGCTTGCCGGTGACCTGCGTCATGATCTCAGCCGGCAGCTGCACGCTGGCCTCGATCTTGTCGCCGAGGACGGTCGTCACCGCCAGCTCACGCCCGAAGGGCACGTGGGTCAGCTTGGCGCCGATCCGGTTCTCGAAGGCGACGGCGGCCAGATGCGTGAAGCTGCCGCGCCCGGAGTTGCCGATGCGGACCTCGCCCGGCTTCGTCTTGGCGAAGGCGATCAGCTCGCGGAGATCCTTCCACGGCGTGTCGATCTTGACGGCCAGCGATACCGGCTCGCTGGTGAGCCCGGCCACCCCGGCGAACGCGGTGTAGTCGAACTTCATGTTGCCGGCGTGATACGCGGTGCTCACGCTGTTCGAGTTCCACACCAGCGAGTAGCCGTCGGGAGCCTGGCTCTTCACGTAGCTGTAGCCGACGGCGCCACCGGCGCCGGTGCGGTTGACGACGGCCACCGGCTGACCCAGCTCCTTGCCGGCGAGATCGGCGAGCTTGCGGGCGAGCAGATCGGCGGAGCTGCCGGCGCCGAACAGGACCGTCAGCTCGACGGGCCTGGTGGGAAAGTCGGCGGCGGCGACCGGCGCAGCCAGGACGAGCACGACCGCGAGCGCGATCAGCCGCCTCATGACTGCAACACCACTTTGAGCGGATCCCCGATGCGCTTCTCGAGCACGTCGAACGCCTCGTGAACCCGGCTCAGCGGGAACTGATGCGTGATGAGCGGCTTGGCGGTGATGCGCCCGGCCGCGAGCAGCGCCAGCGCGCGGCCGACGCTGGTGCCGCCCTCACCACGCTCCGTGTAGATGGTGACGTTGCGCCGCACCGCGTGGCTCACGTCGGCGGTGACGGGGCCGTGATAGAAGGCGACGAGCAGGATCTTGCCGCCGTTCTTCGCCATCTTGATGCACTGGTCGAACGTGTCGTCGCCGCCCGCGCAGTCGATGACGAGGTCGGCGCCCTTGCCGTCGGTCGTCTCCATGACCACGGCGACCGGGTCGGTCTGACCGCTGTTGACGATCACGTCGGCGCCCAGCTTGCGCCCCATGGTCAGGCGCGAGTCGCGGGTGCCGGCGAGGACGACACGCGTGGCGCCGAGTGCCTTCACGAGCTGGATCGCCATGAGCCCGACCGGACCAGGCCCGACGACGGCGACGGTCTCTCCGGCGAAGTAGCCGCCGGCGTTCTCCAGCCCGAACAGCGGGCTGCCCGACGTCATCACGACCGTGGCTTCCTCGTAGCTCACGCCGTCGGGGATGCGGTAGAGCGTGTTGACGTGATTCACCGCGTACTCGGCCAGTCCACCGTTCGTGGTGAAGCCGTTGGCGCGGTGACCGCGCTTCGTGTTGCCGTAGTTCAGGCAGGCCGTGTAGAGCCCGCGGATGCAGTTCTCACAGCGACGACAACCCATGTGCGCCTCGACGACCACCCGGTCGCCTACCCGAAACTCGTCCACGGTACGGCCGGTGGCGACGACGTCGCCCGCATACTCATCCCCGAAGATGAACTCGCCGTAGCGCGGCATCTGCGGCATGCCATCGTGGATGATTTTCAGGTCCGTGCCTCAGATACCGCAGGCGCGCACGCGGACGAGGACATCCTCGTCCCCCGGCACGGGAACCGGCCGCTGCTGCAGCTCGAACCTGTGCGGCGCGACCAGCACCGTCGCCTTCATCGTGCTCGGAACCCCCATGGTCTCTCCTTTCGGATCAGCAACACTGTCGTAAACGTAGGGCAAAGCGTGCGCGCGGGTCAAGGAAACCGGCACACTCGGCCCCGGCTTGCCGGCCGCCCGGGGCGCGTGCTAGCCTGCCCGCCTCTGTACCCGTTCCCGTTCATCGGGCACCGCCGCCCACCGATCCAAACGGAGGTCGAGCCGATGAAGTCCATCACGCGACGCGAGTTCCTCGCCACCACCTCGGTTGCGGCCGGCACGAGCCTGCTGGGCGCTCCCGCCCGCACCACCGCCCAGGGCAAGGAGATCGTGATGCTGGGCATCTGGCCGTTCACCGGGGCCTTCTCCGATGTGGGCCCGCTGCTCGATCGGGGCATGAAGCTGGCCATCGAGGAATGGGGCAACAAGGTCATCGGGCGGCCGATCCGGTACATCACGCGCGACGACGAGACCAAGGCGAGCTCGGCCACGCGCCGCATGGAGGAGGCGATCGACTCCGAGGGCGTGAAGGTCGTCATCGGTCCCTGGTCGAGCGGCGTGGCGCTGGCGTGCACCGAGGTGGCCAAGCGGCGAAAGGTCTTCTTCTACTTCTCGGGAGGCACCGAGGACATCGCGGGCAAGCGCTGCCACCGCTACGCGTTCCAGTGGGCGGCCTCGCCGTACACCGCCATGCACGTGGTCGTCGACAACTACATGAAGCTCAATCCCAGCCATAAGCGCTGGTACCTGTTCGTCTCGGACTTCGCGTTCGGCTGGTCGGTGGAGAAATACACGCGCGAGGCCGGCGCCCGCCACGGCATCGAGTTCGTGGGGTCCGATCGCATGCCGCTCGGCACGCGCGAGTACTCCGGCTTCGTGAGCAAGGCCGCCGCCGCCAAGCCCGACGTGCTGTGCCTGCTCAACGCCGGGCAGGACGTCATCGTGTCCATCCGCGAAGCCCACAACTTCGGGCTCGCGCCCAAGGTGACGCTCCTCAACAGCTGGGGGGTCGGCACCGAGGACTTCATGCAGCTCGACGCCAAGACCCGCGAGAATTTCTGGGTGGGCACCAACGCCTACTACGGCGCCAGCACGCCGGTGGCCAAGAAGATGGCCGAGATGTACCAGGCCAGGTACAACGCGCCGCCGGGCTACGCGCCGTGCGCGGCGTACGGAATGACGCGTCTCACCCTGCGCGCCATCGAGAAAGCGAACAGCGCCGAGCCCGCGGACATCGTGCGCGCGCTCGAGAACTGGGAGACTCAGGACTGGCCCGGCAAGGTGTGGGTGAGGCCATGTCGGGACCCCCTACTTGAACGTCTCCTTGCTCGCTGGCGCCGTCCTGAACGGGCTGGTGACCGGGATGCTGTACGCCCTGATGGGAGTCGGGCTCTCGCTCATCCTGGGACTGCTCAACATTCCCAACTTCGCGCACGGTGTTCTCTACGCCCTCGGCGCCTATGTCATGATCTCTGGCGCCAAGGCGTTCGGGTTTCTCGGGGGCGCCCTGACCGCCGTGGCCGCCGTCGCCCTCCTGGGTGCCGCCATAGAGTACCTGGGCGTTCGCCGCCTCTATCGCGTCCACCCCGATTACATCCTGCTCCTGTCGTTCGGGCTGTCGCTGATCCTGACCGAGACGATCATCCTGGTCTGGGGGCCGGTCGGGATCACCTTCCAGCCGCCGCCGCTGCTCATGGGCGCCGTCGATCTCGGCGTCACCGCGTATCCCAAGTACCGCCTCGTCGTGATGGCCTTCACCGCGATGCTGGTGCTCGGCTGTTACCTCTTCGTCACGCGGACGCGGTACGGCGCCATCCTGCGCGCCGGTATCGAGGACAAGGACATGGCGGCGGTGCTCGGGATCAACATCCGCCGGGTGTTCACCTTGACGTTCGCGGCGGGCACGGGGTTGGCGGGCCTCGGCGGGGCGCTCATGACGCCGGTGCGCGGCCTCCTGCCCACGATGGGCATCGACATCCTGCCCTTCGCCTTCGTCGTCGTCGTGCTG
>QHSV01000503.1 GCA_003221655.1 Candidatus Rokuibacteriota bacterium | reverse complement strand
GATCATCTTCCAGGGCGACCCGCGCGACGTCTTCGCGAACGAGGACGTCATGCGGACGATTCGCGGATAGCGAGGGCGGCGGACCGAAACCGGGAGCGGGACGGGGAGGGGTCGACGCGACCACGCGGCACGCGTCCGCTTTGCCCGTCGCGACTGGGCTCCAGCATACGCGGTTGCATACGTCGACGCTTGGAGGGAACGGGTCGCGTCGACCCCTCCGTCCCGCTCCCGGTTTCGGTCCGCCGCCCTGCCAGGCGGTCGGTCCATCGCTCAGGGGCGTAGGGGGTTTGCTGTTATGATCGTCGGGTCGTGATCGTTCTGGGCATCAGTGAGACTCACTGCGCGACCGCCGCCATCCTCAAGGACGGCGAGATCGTCGGCTGTGCCTCCGAGGAGCGATTTTCCCGCCTGAAGAACGACGCCGGCTATCCTCGGCGCGCGCTCGACGCGCTGCTGCGAGAGCTCGGCCTGACTCCAGGTGTCATCGACCGCGTCGTGATGGCCGGCACGCGCATCCCGTCCTATGAATGGATGAACCGGGTGATGCGCGACGAGGCCTACAGGAGCCGCTACTACGCGGTCGGCCTCGGGGCGCCGCGCCGGGCGTTGACGGGCCGCGCTCGGAAGCTCGGCGCAAAGCTCGGCCTGCTCGACCCGGCACCCGGCAAGGCGCCGCTCAGCGACGGTGAGCGACGTAGCCACGTGACGAGCCACCTCCGCCTGGCGGACGAGCGCGTGAGCTTCGTCGATCACCACACCTGCCACGCGGCCGCCGCCTACTTCGGATCACCGTTCGCGGGCCGCCCCGCGCTCGTGCTCACCAACGACAATTCGGGCGACGGCCTCTGCGGCACGGTGTCGAGCGCGAGCGGCGTTGGTCTGACCCGGCACGAAGCGACGCCGAGCGGCCCGGGCTCGCTGGGCTCGTTCTACACCCTCGTGACCCTGCTGCTCGGCATGAAGCCCGGCGAGCACGAATACAAGGTGATGGGCCTGGCGCCCTACGCGCCCGCGCGGGAGACCGAGCGGGCCGTCGCCGCGCTCGGCACGACGTTCGCCATGACGGAGGGGACGCCGTGCCGCTTCGAGTGGCGGCGCCGGGGGCCCCTCTACCGGGCGATGCTCGAAGCCACGCTCGGCCTCCGCTTCGACGGCATCGCCGGTGGCGCCCAGCACATTCTCGAGGAAGCCCTGGTGCGCTGGGCGCGCCTCGCGCGCCAGCGCTACGGCGGCGAACGGCTGGCACTCGGGGGCGGCGTATTCATGAACGTGAAGGCGAACATGTTGATCGCCGAGGAGAGCTGGCTCGGCGATCTCTTCGTCTTTCCGTCCTGCGGCGACGAGTCGAATGCCGTCGGCGCAGCCTACCTCGGCTACCTCGATCTTTGCGCGAGAATGGGTGTGACGCCGGCGCCCACGCCCTTCGGACCGGCCTATCTCGGACCGGACGTCCACGAATCCGAGATCGAGGCCGTGATCAAAGGGCGCGACCTGGCGAGCCGTTACCGCGTGAGCGAGCACGAGGCGATCGAGGAGAAGATCGCCGACCTGCTCGTGTCGGACGGTGTCGTCGCGCGCTGCGCCGGCCGCATGGAGTTCGGGGCGCGGGCGCTCGGCAACCGCTCGATCCTCGCGAACCCCTCCGACCACCGCGTGGTCGGCGTGATCAACCGGATGATCAAGAGCCGGGACTTCTGGATGCCGTTCGCCCCGACGGTGCTTCGCGAGCGTGAGGCCGACTATCTCGTGAATCCCAAGGGGCTCGCCTCGCCGTACATGATGCTGGCGTTCGCGACCAATCCTAAGCGGCGTGACGAGCTGGTCGCGGCCCTCCATCCGCAAGACGGTACCGCGCGCGCTCACATCCTCGACGAGGCGTGGAACCCCCCCTACTATCGCGTCATCCGTGAGTTCGAGCGTCGGACGGGGGTCGGCGCCGTGCTCAATACCTCGTTCAACCTCCACGGCGAGCCGCTCGTCTGCTCGCCCGAGGACGCGGTGGACACCTTCGAGCGTTCGGGACTTCCGCATCTCGCGCTCGGCCGCTGGCTGATCTCGAAGAAGTAAGCGGGGAGAATCCGATGAGCTCAGCCGAGCTCTGCTTCACACCGGCGACCGAGCTGGCCCGTCTGATCCGTGCGCGGCAGATCTCGCCTGTGGAGCTGACGCGCGCGGTCCTCGAACGCGTCGAGCGTCTCAACCCGGTCGTCAACGCGTTCTGCACGGTCACCGCCGACGCAGCATTCGCCGCGGCCCGCGAGGCCGAGCAGGCCGCGATGAAGGGCGCGCTGCGCGGTCCGCTCCACGGCATACCCTTTTCGATCAAGGACCTGCACCTGACGAAGGGTGTCCGGACGATGTCCGGATCGTTCATCTTCGAGGGCCGCGTGCCGGACGTGGACCCGCCGGTCGTTCGGCGCCTCAAGCAGGCCGGCGGCGTCATGCTGGGGAAGACCACGACTCCGGAGTTCGGCTGGAAGGGCCTCGGCGACAGCCCGCTGACGGGCATCACGCGCAACCCCTGGAACAGGGGGACGACGACCGGTGGATCCAGCGCGGGCGCCGGCGCGGCGACGGCGGCCGGGCTCGGGCCCATCCATCAGGGCTCGGACGGCGCCGGGTCGATCCGGATTCCCAGCGGCTTCTGTGGCATCTACGGGCTGAAGCCGTCCTTCGGACGGGTTCCGATGTGGCCCGTCTCCAACAACGACTACGCCTCGCATATGGGCCCGATGACGCGGACGGTGGCCGACGCTGCCCTGATGCTGTCCGTGATGGCCGGCCCGGACGAGTGGGACCGCACGTCGCTCGAGACCGCGCCCGACGACTACGTTGGAAAGCTGACCGCAGGCATCAACGGGCTCAAGGTCGCGTTCAGCCCCGATCTGGGAGGATTTCCCGTCGACGCCGAGGTCGCCTCTGTCGTGAAGCAGGCGGCCCGCGCGTTCGAGGATCTGGGTTGCGTCGTCGATGAAGTCAAGCCGGCCTTCGCCGACTCGCACGACCTGATCCGCTGTCTCTGGAGCGCTCACGAG
>QHSV01000162.1 GCA_003221655.1 Candidatus Rokuibacteriota bacterium | reverse complement strand
CGGTGAGGAGCACCAGGAGGTCGGCGTCGATCAGGGAAGCGACCAGCGCGCTCAGGTTGTCGTTGTCGCCGACCTTGATCTCCTCGACCGCGACGGTGTCGTTCTCGTTGACGATCGGTAGGACATCGAACTTCAGAAGCGCCAGGAGCGTGTTCTTCGCGTTGAGATACCGCGCACGGTCGCTGATGTCCTGAGCGGTCAGGAGCACCTGACCCACCTGCACCTGGTGGCGCCCGAAGGCGGCCTCGTATTGCCACATCAGCACGGACTGGCCCACCGCGGCCGCCGCCTGCTTCTCGGGAATGGAGCGGGGTCGCTCCGGGAGCTTGAGCCGCGCCGTGCCGCTCGCGATCGCGCCCGAGGTCACCAGCACGACCCGCCGGCCCTCGCGGATCGAGGCGATGTCGGCGGCGAGTGTCTCGATTCGCTCGGGTACGGCACCGGCGCCCGGCGTGGTCACGAGGCCGCTGCCGACCTTCACAACGAGTCGGCGCACTCGCCCGAGCCTGCGCGCAGCGTTCATGGTTTGCGAGCCGCAGGACGTCGCGGGGCCGTGGGGCGAGCCCGAGGGCGGCCGGGGGTTGGGCCCCTCACGCCCGAGGCGATCGATCCTGACGAATCCCCGCCGTCCGCGGCCAGCGGCGTCGAGATTGAATCCAGGTGCGAGGCGACTGCCCGCACCAGATCCGCCAGACCGCTCCCGGTGACGGCCGAGATCACGAAGAGCATCCGGCCGTTCGAGGCGCAGAACCGCTCGACCCGCTCGCGGTTCGGAGCCGCGTCCGGCAGGTCAGCCTTGTTGCCAACGATGATCTGATGGCGCGCCGCCAGAGCGGCCGAGAATGCGGCAAGCTCCCGGTCGATCACCTGGAGGTCATCGATCGGATCGCGGCCCGCCTGTGGGTCCAGGTCGAGCATGTGCAGGAGGAGGCGCGTTCTCTCCGTGTGGCGGAGGAACTGATGCCCGAGTCCTCTGCCCTCGGCGGCGCCCGGAATCAGCCCGGGCAGGTCGGCAATCACGAACGACCGGTCACCGTCCACTCGCACGATGCCGAGCGTGGGCTCGAGCGTCGTAAACGGATAGTCGGCGATCTTCGGGCGCGCGGCCGAGAGGCGGGAGACGAGCGTGGATTTCCCGGCGTTCGGGAAGCCAATGACGCCGACGTCGGCGAGGAGCTTGAGCTCCAGGTGGAGCCAGCGTTCGGGCCCGGGTCGACCGAGGTCCGCGCGGCGTGGCGCCTGATTGGTGGAGGTGGCGAAGCGCGCGTTGCCCCGGCCGCCCCTTGCTCCGCGAATCGCGAGCACGCGCTGGCCCCGAGTCGTCAAGTCGCCGAGGTGCTCGCCAGTGTCGCGATCGGCGACGACGGTGCCGAGCGGCACCTTCAGAACCATGTCCTCGCCGCTGGCGCCGTGACGGTTCGAGCCCTGGCCGTGGGTGCCGCGCTCGGCGTGGTAGTGCCGTTTGTAGTGGTAGTCGAGGAGAGTCGTCAGAGCGGGATCGGCCTCGAGCCAGATGCTCCCGCCATCACCACCGTCGCCACCGTCGGGACCGCCGTAGGGGACATACTTCTCCCGGCGGAAACTGACGCAGCCGGCGCCCCCGTCGCCGCCCTTGACGAAGACATCGATCTCGTCGACGAACATGCCAAACACCGCGGGCCGGGGGGCCCGCCGGACGTCACATCGGGTTGGAGGCGACGCTCACGTAGCGAGAATCTCCGCGCCGCTCGAACCGCACGTAGCCGTCCACCTTCGCGAAGAGCGTGTCATCGGAGCCGAGCCCGACGTTCGACCCGGGCTTGAACCGCGTGCCCCGCTGGCGGACGAGGATTGAGCCGCCCGTCACGAACTGGCCCGAGAACCGCTTCACACCGAGCATTTGCGCGTTCGAATCGCGTCCGTTCCTCGAGCTGCCGACGCCCTTCTTATGAGCCATCTCGCCTTAGACCTCGATCGTCGTGATGCGAACCGTCGTCGCCGCCTGGCGGTGACCGCGGTTACGGCGATAGTTCTTCCGGCGCTTGAACTTCACGACCGACACCTTCCGACGGCGCCCCTGGGCCACGACCTCGCCCGAGACCTTCGCACGGCTCAGCGCCTTCTCGCCGGCAATGACCTCGCCGTCACGCGTGACGAGCAGGATGGATCGGAACTCGACGGCCGCTCCCTTCTCGCCCGGCAGCTTTTCGACCGAGATGAGCTGTCCCGGCGCCACGCGGTACTGCTTGCCTCCGGTCGCGATCACGGCTTCCATGGTCCCAGGCCTTCCTCGACCATCAACAACTTGGACGAGGACCCATCAGAGCACAGGCCGACGCTCCGCGTCAACTCGGGCGAGCCAGCGCCGGGCGTGGTCACACCGTCTTCATGTAGTCGGCGAGCTTCTTGCGAACGAAGAGCCGCGAGCGGTGTACTCGCGACTTCACCGCGGGCAGGCTGATACCGAGCGCCTCCGCGATGTCGGGGTTCGACAGGCCTTCCACATCGTGCAGGACGAGGGCGGTGCGGTAGTCAGGTGGCAACCCGTCGATCGCAGCGCCCAGCACGCGGCGTAACTCACCCTGCAGGGCCTGCTCGTCCACGCGCTCGGACCAGTCGGCCATCGGCTCGAAGTGCCGCCCGGCGTCGTCGAACGCAGGCAAGACATCTTCGATCGCGATCTCGTGAGCCTTCGATCGACGCGCCCGCAGCTTTTGATACGCGGCGTTGGCGGCGATGCGGTAGAGCCAGCTCCCGAAGGCGGACTCCCCTTTGAAGGTCGCGATCTTGCGGGCGGCCGTCCAGAGGGCGTCCTGGGCCGCCTCCTCCGCGTCTTCGTTCGACCCCGTGATACGGAGCGCGAGCCGGTAGACGCGATCGCCGTAGGTGTCCACCAACAGCTCCGGGGCGTCGGGATCCTCGCGGCGCAGCGCCTCGACCAGGGCCGCGTCGCCGTCGGGTTTCGTCCTGTCCATGACAGTCATACCCTCGGCTCGAACAGTGACAGATAGCGCTTCATCTCCACCACGCACTGTTCCATGACGGCGATGTCCTTGGTCAGTTTCGTGAGCAG
This sequence comes from Candidatus Rokuibacteriota bacterium, assembly GCA_003221655.1. Lineage (GTDB taxonomy): Bacteria > Methylomirabilota > Methylomirabilia > Rokubacteriales > CSP1-6 > AR31. The sequence continues at coordinate 14,778 of QHSV01000162.1, read as the reverse complement.
AATCGCGCCTTCCAGAGAAGCGACGAGAAAATCGGCGACCGCCCCGGGTCGGCATGCGGCGTCGACTGCACCCCGGAGTTGCTCCGTCCGCAGCGCCAGCGTGAGTCGCTCCCGCCATGCGGCGAACACGAACGCGAGACGCGCGCGGAACCCCTCGTGGACGTCGGACAACTCCGAGGCGAGGTTGCCGAGCGGGCAACCGCCTACGCAGTTACGCTCGCGCTGCGCCTCCAAGACACGGTCGAGGAAGCAACGGATCTGCGAGAGCGCCCGCCCCTCGGGGTCGGCAAAGCACGGCTCGAGCGTCCGTTCGAGGAACGAGGCGATGATCTGATCCAGGATGGCGTACCCGAGCTCTTCCTTGCTCTTGAAGTGGTAGTAGAAGTTGCCTTTCCCGACACCGCTGTCTCGCAGCACGTCATCGAGAGAGGTGTGGTTGTAGCCGTGGACGTGAATCAGGCGGCTCGCTGCTTCGAGGATCGCCTCGCGCGTCGAGCGCCCGTCTCGCGTCTTCGTTCCGATATCGGTCGCCTTGGTCGTTGTCATCTGTACTGACCAGTTGGTACACAACCATACTCGATCATAGCGCGCAGCGTCAAGGACTAGGCATAAAGCTAAATAATGTCAAGACGTTACAGATACAATTCTGAAGCTCAGGCGACCTCTAGAACAGCGGCGCGGCGACTCGCAAGGCCGCCATGACGATTGGTTTCGGGTAGAGCCCGAGCCCTACCACGACCAGAGCGCAGAGAATTACAGCCAGGGCGAGGGTGCCGGGGAGGCGGATCCGACCAGCGGAGGCGTCCGGCGCCTCGATGTACATCCGTTTTGCGACGATCAAGTAGTAGAAGAGGGCGACGACGGTCAGGACGGCGCCGAGGAGCACGAGCCAGTAGAGCCCGGCAGCAGCGGCGGCCCAGAACACGTAGAGCTTCGCCCAAAAACCGGCCACAAACGGGATACCCCCCAGCGAAAGGAGGAACAGCAGCATCGCGAGGGCCAGCAGGGGCGAGCGCTGCGCCAGGCCGCGCAGCGCGGCAGTCGCCTCCGAGCGCTCCGAGCGCGCGACGGCCTCGACGACGAGAAACGCGCCCATGTTCCCGAAGACGTAAGCGACCAGGTAGAAGAGCACCATCGCCGTGCCGGACGCCGACGCCGCCGCGAAGCCCACGAGCATGTAGCCGATGTGGGCGATGCCCGAGTACGCCAGAAGGCGCTTGGCGTTCTGCTGTGGGAGCGCCATCAGGTTCCCCGCGACGATCGTGATCGCTGCGAGGCCAGCGGCGATCGGGACCCACGTGGCCACCCGGTCGCCCATACCCTCGAAGTACACGCGGAACAGCGCGACGAAGCCCGCCGCCTTCGGCGCGACGGAGAGCCACGCCACGAACGGTGTCGAGGCGGCCTCGTACGTATCGGGCACCCACATATGGAACGGGAACGCCGCGATCTTGAACGCGAAGCCCGCGAACACGGCGAGCAGCCCCAGGAGCAGGAGCGGCTGGCCCGGAGCGAATGCCTGCGCGACCCGCGCCAGGTCGGTCGTGCGCGCGGCCCCGTACACGAACGAGAGCCCGTACGCCATCACGGCGGAGGAGACGCTGCCGACCAGGAAGAACTTGAGCGCCGCTTCGACTGCTTCGTCCTGGCCCTTGAGAAAGCCCGCCAGCACGTAGAGCGGGATCGACATCAGCTCGAACGCCACGAAGAGGAGGATCAGATCGCGGGCCGACGCCAGGACCAGCATGCCGAGCAGGGAGGACAGGATCAGCAGATGATACTCGCCGGCGCGCCGTCCACACGCGACGGCGTCGGCGCCGATGCCGGCGAGGAGCCCGATGAAGGTCGCGGCCAGGAAGAGGCGCTTGGCGAAGATCGCGAGGCCGTCCAGGACGAACATGCCGGAGAGAGCGGGCGGCGTCGGCTTCACGAGCGCGCTGACGATTCCGAGGGTCAGGATGCCCGCGGTCGCCAGCCAGGCGATCCAGCGGCGATCGGCCCCGCGAGAGGTCAGGCTGCCGCCGAACACGAGAACCATGACGGCGCCCAGGCCGAGCTCGAGGGTGAACGCGCTCACGGACTCGTGATCCGGGCGAGCAGCGGCACCGTCGCGGTGTCGATCGGCGCGATCGCCAGCCCCGGCACCATGCCGAAGAGAACCAGCACGAAGACCAAAGCCACGAGCGCGACCCACTCGGGCCCGCGCGCGTCTTGGACGTCGTGGAAGTGGCTGGAGGGCGGTCCCCAGAAGATCTGCTTGGCGACGCGCAGCACGTACACGGCCGTCAGAAACGTGCCGGCGACGGCCGGAAAGAGCCACCATCGGTGGGCAGAGCGCCAGGCACCGAGGAACGTCAAGAGCTCGGCGACGAAGCCGGCGGTGGCCGGCAGGCCAAGCGAGGAGAGGCCGCCGATCGTAAACGCGGCGGCGATTCCCGGCATCGTCTTGCCGAACCCGCCCATCTTGCCGATCTCGCGCGAGTGCGTCTTCTCGTAGACAAGTCCGACCAGTGCGAAAAAGAGGCCCGTCATGACGCCGTGGGCGAACATCTGGAACACTGAGCCGTTGAGCCCCACCCCCGTCAGGGTTGCCGCGCCGAGCATGACGATCCCCATGTGGGAGACGGACGAGTAGGCGATCACGTACTTGAGGTCCGTCTGCGCCATCGAGGAGAGCGCGCCGTAGACGATGTTGATACACGCGACGGTGCCGACTAACCAAGCGAGATCCGCGGCCCCCTCGGGCAGGAGCCCCATCCCCACGCGCACGACCCCGTAGGCGCCCAGCTTCATCAGCACGCCGGCGTGGAGCATCGAGACCGCCGTCGGCGCCGAGGCGTGCCCGTCGGGCGACCAGGTATGGAGTGGCCAGATCCCGGCGAGGATACCGAACCCGACATAGAACGCGAGGAAGACCCAGCGCTGGAGCGGGCGCGGGAACGCGGTAGCCTCGAAATCGAGGAACGAGAACGAGGCGGCGCCGGCGTTGACGTAGAGCGACAGGATCCCGACCAGGATGAACGCCGACCCGAAGAGGAGGTACAGGGTCAGCTTCATCGCGGCGTACTCCTTCGTCCCGACCCCGGTCTCTCGGAACGCCCAGGCGAAAATGCCGCGGGGGCGCACCTCGCCCGTCGAGCCCCAGATGCCGATCAACAGGTACATCGGGAGCACGGCCAGCTCGTAGAAGAGAAACAGGACGAAGAGGTCGAGCGACACGAACACACCGTAAACGCCGGTGACGAGCGCCAGCAGCAGCGCGTAGAACTCCTGGTTCCGGACCGTCACGGTCCACGACGCGAACACGCCCGCCCCGATGATGATGGACGTCAGCAGCACCATCAGGAGGCTGATCCCGTCGGCGCCCATCTCGTACGAGATGCCCAGCGGCGGCACGAGCGGGAACTTCTCGTAGAATTGGAACCCGGCGGTGTCCTGATCGTAGGCGGCGTAGATCCAGACAGACAGCGCGGCGGAGATGCCGGTCGTCACCGTCGCGATCAACCGCACGGCCCGGGGGCGGCGGCGCGCCGTGAACATGATGAGCAACGCGCCGACGAACGGCGACCACGTTATGAGTGAGAGGAAGGGGAGGGTTACCGCCACAGCTGGGCCCCGACGATGAGGAGCAGCAGGCCGAACGCAATGCCGCCGCGCGAGATAGTCGATCGGCGCGAGGGCGGCTGCGATCCTGGCGGGGTCGATCGCGCGCCGCTGGTACATCGCCCATGCCAACGCGAAGCCGACCAACGCCAGGCCGACCGAGAGCGGCGCGAGCCACGCCGGCGTTTCCTCGTGCCCGTCGGCTCCACCCAGCGCCAAGCGGACACCCACGAGGACGGTGAGCGCGGCGAGGACCCAGAGCGGTCCGCGCATCAGCCAAGGCGCCTCGTGCGGGTGGGCGGCCGCATGGGCCCGCGCGAAAAACGCGATGAAGACGACGCGGAACATGTAGAAAGCCGTCAGCAGCACCGTCAGCGCCAGCATGAGGAACGGCCCCGTGAGGTGGGCCTCCCACACGCCGCCGAGCACCGCCTCCTTGGAATAGAAGCCGGCGAGCGGCGGCACCCCCGCGAGCGCGAGGGTCCCGACGATGAAGACGACGCCCGTTTGCGGCATCGCCCGGAACAGTCCGCCCATCCGGAAGATGTCGTTGGTTCCCACGGCGTGGATGACGGCGCCCGCGGCGAGGAAGAGGAGCGCCTTGAACAGGCCGTGCGTGAGGAGGTGCAGGAAACCCGCGAAGGCCGCCCCGGCGCCCGCCGCCGCCATCATGTACCCGAGCTGCGAGATGGTCGAGTACGCGAGCACACGCTTGATGTCGGCCTCCACGCACGCCATCGTCGCGGCGAGCAGGGCCGTGAACGCGCCGACCCAGGCGATCAGCGACAAGACCTCGGGGACCAGCGCGAACAGCGGCTCCGTCCGGGTCACCATGAAGACGCCGGCGGTGACCATCGTCGCGGCGTGGATGAGGGCGGAGACGGGCGTCGGTCCCTCCATCGCGTCGGGCAGCCACACGTGCAGCGGGAACTGGGCGGACTTTCCAACGGCGCCCAGGTAGATGAGGAACATGATCGTCGGCAGCCCCGGGATGGCGAGCGCGTGCTCCTGGGCCTTCTCGAAGAGGTCCGTGAACTCGAATGTCCCCGTGGCCGACCACAGCAGCACGATGCCGATGATGAAGCCGACGTCACCGAGCTTCGTGATCCAGAACGCCTTCACCGCGGCGCGCGCGGCGGCCGGCCGCTCGTACCAGTAGCCGATGAGGAGGTATGAGCAGAGCCCCACCAGCTCCCAGAAGACGAACATCTGGAGGAAGCCCGGGGCCAGCACGAGGCCGAGCATCGAGAAGGCGAAGAGCGACTGATAGGTGTAGTAGCGGCCCAGCGAGGCGGGTCGCTCGTCGGCGAGGTAGGCGAGCGAGTAAATCTGAACGAGCAGCGACACCAGCGTCACCAGGACGAGCATGGCGTTGCTCAGCGGGTCGACCAGGAGACCGACGGTGGCGATCGGCCCGCCGTCGGCCGGGATCCACGCCCACGTCGTCTCGCTCACGAAGCCCTCGATCCAGACGGTCAGCGCGACCCCGAATGCGAGCGCGATCGCGCCGATCGATACGAGCCCGGCGCGCGGGCCGACTCGCCGCAGCGGGGCCACGACCGCGAGAAGGACGAAGGCGACGAAGGGAAGCCCGAGGACGAGCAGCGGCAGCCAGACGCTCGGGGCCATCGCGCTAGCCACGGAGCAGGTCGAGGCGGTCCGCCTCGACGGTCCGGCGAACGCGGAAGATCGCGATGACGATCGCCAGCCCGACCGCGACCTCGGCGACCGTGATGGAGATGGTGAAGAGCGTGAAGACGAGCCCCGCCACGTCCCCGTTGAAGCGCGCGAACGCGACGAGGTTGATGTTGACGGCGTTGAGCATCAGCTCGATCCCGAGCAGGATGCCGACGGCGTTGCGACGGGTCAAGACACCGAAGAGGCCGATCGAGAACACGAGCGCCCCCAGGATCAGGTACGCCGGAAGACCGATCATTCCTCGCTCCGCGCGAAGTAAAGGGCGCCGAGGAGGGCCACCACCAGGAGCACGCCCAGCAGCTCGAGGGTGACGGCGAAGGGCCCCACCAGGGCGCGGCCGATCGCCGCCGTCGTGTCGACGGTCCCGGCCGGGCGAGGGGCCCCCAGCGGGGCCCCGATCAGGAATCCCACGATGCCGACGAAGACCGCCGCCGCGACGATCGCGCCGTTCACGACGTGGCGGCTCGTCTGGGCGATGCGCTCGCCCACCAGGCGCTCGGTCAGCATGATCGCGAACACGACGATCGTCACCACCCCGCCCGCGTAGAGGAGCAGCTGGACCGCAAAGAGAAATGGCTGTTCGAGCAGGAGGAAGACCCCGGCCGTGGCGACGAGCGCCGCCGCGAGGTACAGCACGGCGTGGAACAGGTTCGGGGTGAGCACGACGGCGAGGCTCGAGGCCAGTAGCACCGTCGCTACCACCCAGAATCCCACCGTTTCGAGCGTCACTCAGCCGGCTCCTTCGCGTCTCCCTTGGCGTCTCCCCTGGCCTCGGCCCTGGCCGGTTTGGGAGGGGCCTGCATCTCGCGCAGCCGGTTGCCCGTGGCCCACGACGGCTCGAACTGGAGCCCGAGGGCGTGGAGGCGGTCCTTGTCGAGCAGAAGGTCGCGTCGATCCGCCGTGGCGAGATCGAATGACTTCATCATGATGATCGCGTCGGTCGGACACACCTGCACGCACAGCTCGCAGAACTCGCACGCGTAGAGCTCCAGGGTGAAGGTCTTTGCGAAATTCCGTTTCTCCGCCTTCAGCATCTCGACCTTGATGACCTGCGGCGGACAGATGTACTCGCACAGGCGGCAGCCGATGCACGCCTCCTCGCCGGTCTCCTTGTCGTAGGCGAGGGCGAGGATCCCGCGGAAGCGGTCCGGGTACGGGCGCTGGACGTCCGGATAGTGGACCGTCACCGGCTTGCGGAAGAGGTTCCGCAGGGTGACGCTCATCGCCCGACCGATGGCGCCCACGAGCTGTCCCGTCTCTCTCCAGAACCCCGGCCTGGACCGGCCGCCGTTATGCGCCACCGGGGCCTCGCATCGCGACCACGAGCCCGGTCGCCAGCAGCAGGGCGAGCGTCGCGGGCAGCAGGAGCTTCCACGAGATCGCCAGGATCTGGTCCACGCGGATCCGCACGAACGACCAGCGCACCCACGTGACGACGAGGAAGATCAGGATCGCCTTCGTCAGGAACCACACCGGCCCGAGGGCCGCAGGCCCGGGCCCGAGCCAACCGCCCAGGAAGAGGAGCGCACCCAGGAAGCTCGTGCCGAGCATGTGCGCGTACTCCCCGAGCTGGATGAGCGCGAACTTCATGCCGCTGTACTCGACGCGGAAGCCCGCGACCAGCTCCGACTCGGCCTCGAGGATGTCGAACGGCACGCGGTTCTCGGCCGCGAGGGTCGCGACCAGGAAAGCGAGGAAGGCGAGCTGGCCGACGACCGGGTACGCCACGAACCAGAGGCCCTGCTGGGCGGCAACGATCGCCGACATTTGCATCGAGCCGGCGAGGAGCACCGGGACGAGTGCGGCGAAGATGAAGGGGAGATCGTACGAGATGATCTGGTTGACCGCCCGCATCGCGGAGAGCAGCGCGTACTTGTTGTTCGACCCCCAGCCGCCCATGAAGAGGCCGACGATCTCCAGCGACGAGACGGCCAGAAAGAACAGCACTCCGATGTTCAGGTCGGCGACGCCCAGGTCGGGCGCGAACGGGATCGTCGCGAAAATCAGCAGGCACGGGAGGAGAAAGACGATCGGCGCCAGGTTGTACACCCATCGGTCTGAGGCCGTCGGGACGATGTCCTCCTTCATCATCAGCTTGAGCGCGTCGGCGATCGGCTGGAGCCATCCGTGCGGGCGGCCGACGTAGTAGGGTCCGATCCGCGACTGCATCCGCGCGGCGAACTTGCGCTCGAGGAGCGTCACGTACGCGACCAGCACCAGCAGGGCGTTCAGGACGATGAACGCCTCGATCGCGTGCCACGCCGCGGGTGGCAGGGTCATGGTAGCGGGGTCTATAAGGCCGGCTTGGACCGAAGGTGGCCTGAGACTGACGCGACCCGGCTCCGCATCGCCCGTTCCATAGTTTGCGGCGCGATGCGGCCGCTCATCTGTCGACCTCGCCGAACACGGGGTCCACCGAGCCCATAATCGCGACGACGTCCGCAACCTTGTGGCCGGGAACGATGTGCGGCAAGACGGCGAGGTTCGAGAAGGAGGCGCCCCGCCACTTCATGCGGTATGGCTTCGGGCCGCCGTCGCTCACGATGTAGCAGCCGACTTCGCCACGCGCCCCCTCCACGCGCGTGTAGCCCTCGCCCTTGGGCACCCGGACCTGCCCGACCGATTTCACCCCCGGCCGCGATGAGATCGGTCCCTCGGGGAGCCCGTCGAGGGCCTGGCGGACGATCCGGATCGACTGTCGAAACTCGACCATCCGCACGCGGTAGCGCGCGTAGCAGTCGCCGGCGGTCTCCACCGGGACGACGAAGTCGAAGTCCTGGTAGGACGAGTACGGCTCGGCCCGCCGGACGTCGTAGCTCACCCCCGAGCCCCGGATGAGCGGCCCCGACACTCCGACCTCCTGGGCGAGTTCCCGCGAGATCACGCCGACCCCCTGCGTTCGCACGCGGAAGAAGGTGTTGTCCTCCAGCATCGCCTCGTACTCGTCGATCCGCGCCTCGATGAAGTCGACGGTCTCGCGCACTTTCTTGTCCCAGCCCGGTGGGGCGTCGTAACGCGTGCCGCCGATCTGATGGAAGCCGTAGAGCAGCCGCGCACCGGTCAACTCCTCGAAACGATCGAGGACCATCTCGCGTTCGCGGATGCAGTAGAGGAACACCGTCGCCCCGCCGCCGAGCGCCCCGCCCATGTCCAGGCACCACGTGCCGAGCCAGAGGCAGTGCGACGCGATCCGCTGCAGCTCCGCGGCAACCACGCGCAGGTACTGCGCGCGCCGGGGGACCTCGAACTTCCCGATCTTCTCCACGGCGCAGACATACGCGAGCTCCGAGGTCATGGCGGCGACATAATCGGTCTTCGACGCGATCGACGGGTACTGGACGTACGTGAGGGTCTCGCCGAGTTTCTCGTGGCAGCGATGGAGGTAGCCGATCACCGCGTCCACGCCGACGACCGTCTCCCCCGCGAGCGTAAGAATCATCCGGAAGACGCCGTGGGACGACGGGTGCTGAGGCCCCATGTTCATCATGAGGCGCTCGTTACCGCCGTAGCCGACCTCGACGACCTGTTTCGTCTGCGTTTCGGGCATCCCCTTACTTCATGGGCGAGGACGGCGCCGGAACGAGGGCGAGCGAGCGCATCTCGACGAGCAGCGGCGTGGCCTTGCCGAGGAAAGCCTGCCACTCCGGGTCCTGCATCGTCTTGCCGCGCACCGCCGCCCGCTCGTTGAGGTCTCGGTACGCCCAGAGGTGCACGACCTCGTTGAGCTGGGCGACCTCCGTCTGGAAGAGGCCGACGTTCTTCGAATACTTCTCGCGCACCGGCATGATCCCCTTGAAATGGCCGAGCCACTCCCCCGCCTTGCCAATCTGGGTGCGGTACGTCCGCATCTCGTAAATGTGACTGCCGGCGGCCGGCGGCTTCAGCGGTAGCTGCGCGGACAGGATCTTGTTCTCCTGGGCGAGGAGCAGCGGCCGGATCTTCTGGAGATAGTCCCTGCTCCAGGCGTCGTTCTTCGAGAGCTCGCCCCGCAGCCGCTCGCGCTCGACGAGGTCTCCGTAGGCCCAGAGGTGGACATACTGATTCAGCGTGCCGAACTCGGTCGTCCACGAGCCCTCGAGCTTTCCGTACTTGTCGCCCCGGATCGGCCGCCCGACCTCGGCGTTGAGCTTGAGATACTCGCCCTGCTTGCCCGGCATCAGTGTGTAGGTGCGCAGCTCGTAAATCATCGGCGGCTTCTCCTCTCGTGACGGATCATCGGTAGGGCGCGAACGGGGTGTCGACGGCGTAGTCCTTCCGGAGCGGGTAACCCTCCCAATCCTCTGACAGAAGGATGCGCCGAAGGTCGGGGTGACCCTCGAAGACGACGCCGAACATGTCGTAGCACTCGCGCTCCATCCAGTCGGCGCCGCGATACAGGGCGGTCAGCGTCGGGCAGGCCGTCTCACCCGCCGCCAGGCGCGTGCGCATCGTGAGGACCAGAGCCGCGTCGAGGTTCTCGACACGGCACAGCACCTCGAGCCCCTGGTCTTTCCAGTCCACGGCGGAGAGCCAGTTGAAGTAGCGGCAGCCCAGCTCCTCCCGGGCGAAACGGCCGAACTCCTGCCACCGTTCGCGCGGGAGGGTGACGGCGAGCCCACCGTCGGCGATCGCGTTCATCCCGAACCTCTCCTGGATGCGTGCGCGTGCGTCGGCGGCCGTCATGCTCCCCTGGGATCGGACGCCGGACGTTTCCCAGTCTTCTGGAACTCGTCGACCTGGGCCTGGAGTTTGAGCAACCCGTACATGAGCGAGTCGGGCGTGGGGGGGCACCCGGGGACGTAGACGTCGACGGGCACGACGCGGTCGACGCCCTTCACGACGTGATAGCCATGGCGAAAGGGACCACCGGAGTTCGCGCACGAGCCCATCGAGACCACCCACTTGGGGTCGGGCATCTGGTCGTAAATGCGCTTGAGCATGGGCGCCATCTTGATGGTCACCGTCCCGGACACGATCATGAGATCCGAGTGCCGCGGCGAGGCCCAGGGCACCATGCCGAAGCGCTCCACGTCGAAGCGCGACGCGAACGTGGCCATCATCTCGATCGCGCAGCAGGCGAGGCCGAACGTCACGGGCCAGATCGACGATTTACGCGCCCAGTTGAAGATCTTCTCGGTGGAGGTCGTGACGATCCAGCCGCCGGGCATATGATGGATCGCATCGGCAATCGAGGCGAGCGCGTTCGAGGTCTTGTCGTCCTGCGGACGCGTCTGGTGATACTTCTCCCACTCCTGCAGGTCCTTGAACTGGCTCCACGCGGGAGGTGGAATCTGGGGAATGGGCGGCTTCACTTCCATTCGAGCACGCCCTCCCGGTACGCGTAGAGCCAGCCGAGCCCGAGGATCGCGACGAACGCGGCCATCACCCAAAACGCGCCCAGGCCCGCGCCCCGGAGCACCAGCGCCCATGGGAAGAGGAACACCGCGAGGACGTCGAAGACGATGAATACGAGTGCGACGAGGTAGAAACCGGCGGGGAACTGCATCCACGCCGACCCGATCGGCTCGGCGCCGCACTCGTAGTTCATGAGCTTGACCGCGTCTGGGCGGCTGGGACGCAGGAGACGCGCCACCGCGAGCGACACGACGCCGAAGCCGACGATCAGCGCGGCAAAGATGATCACGGGCAGATAGCCCGACAAGGTACTCCTCCTTCGCGTTCGACCGGGCGCCCAGTATAGCATGCGCGTCGCAGGCTCGTGCGTCCTGGCGCGTCGGCGGCGGCTCCGCACCTATCGTGCTAGACTGACGACGATGCGGATACTGGTTGTCGAGGATGAGGTCGACCTCGGCGATGTCTTTCGCGATTTTCTTTTCGAGCTCGGCCATCAGGCCGTCGTCGTTCACACCGCCGAGGCCGCGCTCGCCAAGCTCCTGACCGAGCGACCTGACGCGATCCTCCTCGATGTCCAGCTTCCCGGAATGAGCGGGCTCGACTTCCTCCAGCTCCGTCCCGTCCGGGACCTCGGCATTCCGATCGTCGCGGTCTCTGGAGTCGTCAACGAAAGCCAGGCGCGAGAGTGTCTGCAGCTGGGCGCAGCCGACTTCATGGGCAAGCCGGTCCAGCTGGACCGCCTGAACGAGGTCCTGACCTTTCTCGAGCCGCATGCCATGAGCCGTCTCGCCGAGCGCGAGGCGCATCCCGACCGGCGCCATGCGCCGCGCGCGCGGCTGTCGATTCCGGTGCGAGTCCACGAGTACAACGGCCGGCAGCAGGAGGGGACCGTGATCGAGGTGGGCGTGGCAGGCATGAAGGCACGGCTCGGCACGATGCTCGATCCGGACACCGTTGCGAAGGTCGTCTTCACTCCGTCGGACGGCGGGCGGCCGATCGAGGTCATCTCGATCCTGGTCCGGGTGGACCCGGACGGTCACGCCTTCACGTTCGTTCGCCTCGACGTGCGAGACGCGGAGCGTCTGCGCGATCTGGTGCGATCGACGTCGGCGGGGGCGAAGCCTCTCCCCTTTTGACGGAGGGGCTAACGCCCCCTCGCACGCCCCGGCGAAGCCAGCGCCCGGCGAGCGCCCTAGAGCCGCGCGAGGGTTTCGGCGGCGAGCGCAGCCGCCCTGGCTTCCGACTCGGGCCCCTCCAGGACGAGGGTCCGGTAGCGCGCGGCCAGTGATCGCGACGCCTCGAAGTTGCCGCCGGTCGCCGCCTCACGCTCGGCCAACCGCAGCACCGTCTCGAGGACGCGGTCGAAGTGGCCGACCATGCGCCGCCGGACGTCGCCGTAGCCTTTGACGAGCTGCGCGGCCCGCGCGACCTCGCTCGCGAGCGCCCCGTCCCACGTCGCGCATCGCGCGACCACGGCGAGCCACCGGTCGATGCGCGCGTGCTCCTCGTGGGCGCGGTACGAGATCGGGCGCAGGGGCCGCAGCAGGGTGAGCAGCCAGACGCGCAGGTACCCGCTCACGGTCGTCGTCCTCACGTGCTGGCCGAGCGCCGGACGGCCGTACGGCCAGCGGCGCTCCGCCCAGCGCGCGAACGAAGCGACCAGCCGGTACGGCAGAACGCCGTAGATCTCGTCGAGGTCCGGCTTGAGGAAATCGGTCACGACGATCTCCCCGGCCTGGGCGCCCGTGTCCCGCCGAATGCGCTCGAAGCGGCCGGCACGCGTCTTGAGCTGCGCGACGCGGATCGCGTCCTCGTAGGTCATCCACACCGCGAGGTGGCGCGCAACGACTCGGCTGAGCTCGAGGTCCCCGGCGCGGACGACAGGCCGCAGGCGTTCCAGGTACCGCTCGGCATAGACGCGGTCCTGGTAGTCGATGAGGCGTGCGATCGCCTGATGCAGCACCGGCCGCAGCTTCGCTGGGAAGCCCACCGTCATCCGCTCTGTATCGGGGCTCGTCGCCGACTGCGTGACGGGTGCGTCGGGAGGCGGGAAGGGGTCGCCTCCCGCAGCACCCACCGCCCGGGCAGCAACCGCGAGCCCGGCTTCGAAGCCGCGAAGGTTGGCATCGACCTGAACCCCTTTGGCCCGGATCGCCCCGCGATAGGCATCGCCGCTGAGCGGCAGGGCGCCCGAGCCGGCCAGCGCCCCGAGCAGGACGGCGTTGGCCTCCGTCCCCTGCTCGCGCGCGAGCGCGAGCGCATCGAAGGCAATGAGCGTGCGCGAGAAGGCGCGGGCCGCCGTGTGGAGGCGCTCGATCGAATAGATGCCGCGCCCGGTCGCGATCTTCTCGTGGATCGAGTAGAGGCGATGCGTGCTGGCGATGACCGTCGTGCGCGCCGGAGACGGGAACCCGAGCTCGATGGAGCGACCGACCTCGAGGAACTCGGGGGCGAGGAGAACGTCGAGGGCTCCCGGCACCGGATAGAGGGAGAAGATCGGCGCGTCGTCCTCCTCCGTCCGGCCGCGCTCGGTGGAGAGCTCGACGTAGTAGGTCGTCGACCCGGTCCGCTGGGCGACGCCGGGGATCGACGTGCCGTGGACCGGATAGCCGTCGGCGAGAGCGGCGTCCACGATCCATTCGAGGAGCACGCCACCGCCCTGCCCGCCGACCGCCGGGATCAGGAGGCTCAGGAGATGCCGGTCGGTCACGCCGTGGCGGCGGCGAGCCGGCGGATGACGGCCACGCGCATGCGGCTCACGAACCGCGTCCACCGGGTCGGGTTCGTGATCACCCTGACCTCGTAGAACGATGGGCACAGGACCGCCGCGTGGGCGACCTCGCCGCAGACGCCGCAGCCCACGCACGTGTCGTCTACGTGGGCGATCGGATCCTCGCGAAGGGGATCGGCGCTCTCGCGGAGCGTGAGCGACGGGCAGCCGTTCAGGCGCATGCACGAGTGGTCACCCGTGCACACGTCGGGATCGACGCCGAAGCGCGCCTGGACGACCTCCCGACCGGCGGCCGCGTGCTGTCGGAGCCTCGGCTTCTCTCGACGCTGGCGCTCCAGCATGCACTCGTTCCGGGCGATGACGACCTTGAGCCCGGGAACGCGCGTCGTCAGTGCCTCCCGGAGCGTCCCCATCACCTCGGCGATCCGGTAGGAATTCACCGTGCGGATCCACTTCACGCCGAGGCCGCGCAGGGCCGCGGGGATCGTCATCGCCAGGGGCTCGTTCCGCGCGTTCTTGCCGGTCGACGGCACGTGGTGCTGGCCCGTCGCCGCGGCGTAGAAGTTGTCCAGGATCACCAGGACCGAGTCCTGGCGGTTGTACATCGCGTTCGCGACGCCGTTGGTGAGGCCGTTGTGCCAGAAGCCGCCGTCGCCCATCACGGCGATCGTCCGCTTGCCGAAGAGCGGCGAGACCGCGCTCGATGACGCGAGCCCCATCCCGTACCCGAGGACGGAGTTGCCGACATTGAACGGCGCCTGCGTCGAGAACGTCGAGCACCCGATGTCCGCAGCGACGTGCGTGTCGCCGATCGCTGGCTCGCGCTGGCGGAGAATCTTCAGCGCGCTGAACACCGGCCGCTCCGGGCAACCCGTGCAGAAAGACGGCGGACGCTTGGCGACCGGCTCCGGCAGCACCGCGGCGATCTTCTCTCGGTGCGCCGTCAGCGCGTGGTACCGGTCCTCGATCGCTCCGCTGGACTGCGCCTTCATCCCCGCGGAGACGAGGAAGCGGCGCAGGCCATCGATGACGAGCTGCGGCACGTACTCTCCGTGCGGCGAGAAGACGTCCTTCCCCTGGATCTCGACGCCGAGCCGGGCCTCGTGGGCGAGCGCCTTCAACTCGCGCTCGATGTAGTTGGGCATCCCCTCTTCCACGACGAGGACGCGACGCTTGTCGCGCAGGAAGTCGATCAGCTCTTCCGGGACCAACGGGTGAATGGCGTTGAGCACCAGGAGCGGGACGGGCGTGCGGCCGCGTGTGTCGGCAAGACCGAGCACATGCAAGCCGCGCAAAGTCGTATTCCAGAGCCCGCCCTGCATGACGATCCCCAGATGGTCCTCGTCGCCCCGGAGATGCTCGTTGAGTTTGCGCTCGACGATGTAGCGCCGCGCCGCCGGCAGGCGCTTCTC
>QHSV01000453.1 GCA_003221655.1 Candidatus Rokuibacteriota bacterium | reverse complement strand
GCTTGGCACGTGACCGCAATCGCGCCCGCAGTCGTCTTCTTCGCCGCCGCCGGGCTCGCGCCGCTCGTCGTGCGCGACGCGTTCCTCCTGGACAGTCTCGTCCTGATCCTGATCTGGGGTACCAGTGCCGCCGCGTGGAACGTGGCCGGCGGATACGCCGGCCAGATCTCGCTCGGCCACTCCGCATTCTTCGGCCTCGGGGCCTACGCCGCCGCGCTGTTCGGCGCCCGGTGGGACCTGTCGCCGTGGCTCGGCCTCGCCGTCGGCGCTGTCGTCGCGACGGCCATCGGGCTCGTCATCGGGTATCTGTCGAACCGCCTCCGCGGCCCGTACTTCGTGCTTGCGACCATCGCGTTCTCCCAGGTGCTGCTCATCGTCGGCAGCCGCTGGCGCGGCTTCACCGCCGGCTCCGAGGGCATTCCCGTGCCGTTCCGCCCCGGGTTCTGGACCCTCGGCATCGCGGACAAGCGGGTCTGGGTCTGGATCGTGCTGGTGCTCGCCGTGCTCGCCTACCTCGTGCAGCTCTACCTCGAGCGGGCGCGCCGCGGCTACCAGCTCGCGGCGGTGCGCGAGGACGAGGACGCCGCGCTGTCGCTCGGCGTGCCGGCGCGGCGGCTGAAGGTCGCGGCGATCTGCGTGAGCGCCGCGCTCACCGCCGCGTGCGGTGCCTTGTGGGCGCAGTACGTCGGGTTCGTCGATCCGTTCTACGTGTTCTCGGTCGATCTCTCGGTCCGGTTCGCGCTGGCGGCGATCATCGGTGGGCTCGGCACCGCGCTCGGGCCCTTCCTCGGGTCGGCCCTCGTCACCACCGTCGAGACGTACCTGCGCGCGCAGTTCGGCGGCATCGGCGCCGGGCTCGTCGGACTCTACCTCATCGTGTACGGTTGCGCGCTCATCGTGATGGTGCGGTGGGTACCGCAGGGCCTCGTCGGGTGGATCGGCGACCGGCTGCGCCGGCGCGCCGTCGCGCGGGTTGCGCCATGAGTCTCCTGTCCGTCGCCGGGGTGTCGAAGCGGTTCGGCGGCATCGTCGCCAACCGCGGTATCTCGTTCGACGTGGTGCCGGGCGAGCTGGTCGGCATCATCGGGCCGAACGGCGCGGGCAAGTCGACGCTGTTCGAGATCATCACCGGCTTCTACCATCCCGACGAAGGCGAGGTGCGGCTGGACGGCACGCGGCTCACCGGTCTTTCGCCGGACGCCGTGTGCCGGCGCGGCGTGGCCCGGACGTTTCAGAAGCTGCGGCCGTTCCAGGGGCTCACCGTGCTCGACAACGTCATGGTCGGCGCTCTCACCCGCACGAAGGACGTGCGGCACGCGCGCGAGCGGGCACGCGAGCTGATCGGGAAGGTGGGGCTCTCCGAGAAGGCCGACGCGCACGCTCGCACCCTCTCCACCGGCCAGCGCAAGCGCCTCGAGCTGGCGCGCGCGCTCGCCACCGAGCCGCGCATCCTGCTGCTCGACGAGGTGACGGGTGGCGTGGACCAACGGACGATCCCCGAGCTCGTGCGGCTCGTCCGCGACCTGCACGCGGGGGGCCTCACCCTGCTGGTGATCGAGCACAACATGCGGGTGATCACCGCGGTGGCGCAGCGCATCGTCGCGCTCCACCTCGGCGAGGTCATCGCCGACGGAGCGCCCGACGCGGTGGCGCGCGACCGCCGGGTGGTCGAGGCCTACTTGGGCCAGGCGTACATCCCGTGACCGGGAGGGGACGCGGATGCTGATGGTCGAGAGGCTCGACGTGGCCTACGGCGACTTCCAGGTGCTGTGGGAGGCCGAGCTCCGCGTGGGCGCGGGCGAGCTCGTCTGCGTGCTCGGCCCGAACGGCGCCGGTAAGTCGACGCTCATGAACACGATCTCGGGGCTCCTCCAGCCGCGCGCCGGGCGCATCACGTTCCTCGACCAGCGCATCGACGGGCTGCCTGCCCACCGCACCGCGGGCCGCGGCATCGCGCACGTGCTCGAGCGGCGGCGGCTGTTCCCGTTCCTCACCGTGCTCGACAACGTGCTGCTCGGCGCGCACAACCCCGTGGCGCGTCCGCATCGTGCCGAGACGCTCGCGCGGGTCGAGACGCTGTTTCCCGTCGTACGAGCCCGACGCGCGCAGCTCGCCCACACGCTCTCGGGGGGCGAGCAGCAGATGGTCGCGATCGCCCGCGGGCTCATGGCGAAGCCACGCCTGCTCATGATCGACGAGCCGTTCCTCGGGCTGGCGCCCCAGGTCGTGCAGGAGATCGGCCACCTCGTCCGCCGCATCCGGGAAGAGGAGGGCATCGGCGTCGTCTTCATCGAGCAGAACGTGGAGCTGGCGCTCCGGCTGGCCGATCGCGGCTACGTGCTCGAATCCGGCCGCACGATCCTCGGCGGGCCCTCGGCGGAGCTCCTGCAGTCGCCCGAGGTGAAGCGCATCTTCCTGGGCGACGCGGCCCTCTGATCGGTTCGAGAACTGCTCCAAATCCGTCGCAAAGCCGCGCGGATTTTGCGGCGTAAGGGCGAAGGCCCAGGGGAGCCAGGTGATAGGACGCCTATGCGGGGAACTTTGGCGGTCTGCGCGTGGACGGCGAGCGGCGCGGCAAGGAGAACGAGGGCAAGACAGATGGTGGCGAGGTGCGTGATAAACCTCCGACGATCTCGTACCCTCGCTCCGGCCCGCGGACACCACGGATCGAGGCCAATCCTCCGCGCGCCGTCAAGCCGGCCGGACCCTGATCGGTAAGCGGGCGTCGATTGGGACATACGACTACCCGAGACCGCGGAGGATCGCCCGTTCGACCGCGCACACAGCGGCGCCGTCGCGTAGCACAAACGGCTTGTGATGCGCGATCGCGGGTTGGGCGACCATGCGCGGTCCGGAACCGAGATGCGGCCACGTCGCGCGATGAACGAGGAATGGATGGCAGACATACACATCACCGGCTCGGCCGGTGGCTCGGGCACGCGAGCGTTGGAAGGTCGAAGCAGGTAAATCTTCAGCCACGTCTCCGAAGAACACACCCTGGGCGCCAAATGGTGCGAGTACGCGGGGAACATCGAGATGAGATCCCACCAAGATCTCCGTCGGTGCATCCGCATCACCGACGTCCGTGAACAGGAAGAGCGCCAAGAGTCCACGGCCTCGACTGTGCACGTTGACCCACCACTGTCCATCCACGTCGTAGCTACCGTCGATGTGCCAACCTGCGTCTCTCGGATCCTTCATGCTTGGGAA
>QHSV01000161.1 GCA_003221655.1 Candidatus Rokuibacteriota bacterium | reverse complement strand
GACTGCTGGCAGGCTTGTTGGCCGGGTGGGTTATGACGCGTGGAGGCTACGGGCTGAAGTGGGACATCACCCTCGGTATCGTCGGGAGCATCGGGGGAAGCTGGATCCTTCGGGCCCTGGGGATCTTCCCGGGAGCAGGGATGGTCGCGGTGGCGGTTATCGCGTTCATGGGGGCGACCATCCCGATCATCGTTCAACGCAAATTTTTTGCCACTGAGCGTCCTACCGAGAAGAAGGATGCGTTCTGGCGGTGGGGGCTAGGCGCCGCACTCGTGGCCCTCGTGGCCTGGATGACCCTCGGCCCCGTGCAGCAGCCGGCGGCGGTGGCTGCGCCGATCGAGGAAAGGACGTACGCAGTGACGCCGGCTTCGGTGAAGGTGAAGGCGGGGATCGTCACGGGCGAAGTCACCGAGATGAAGGTCGCCGAGCGGGTCGAGAAAGGGTCCGACCGGATCGTCACCGCAGCAAAGCTCACCGGGACGCTCAGGCTGAAGAACACGTCGGCCAATCAGACGGTGCGGCTGCTCGAAGGCAAGCTCAGCTACATCGATGCCCAGGGACAGCCCATCAAGCTCGAGGACGCGCGGTCCGAACCGACCCTCAAGTTCGCCACGTACGGCAGCGAGCGACTCGATCCCGGGCAGGAGGCAATCCAATCCCTGGACGTGGAGTTCCCCGCCGAAGCCCTGAAGGCGAAGAGGCTGAAGGAAATCCGCCTCGAGTTCGCGTACATCCCGTCCTCGTACCGGGAGGAGACGGTCAACTTCGCCGTCTCCGTCGGCCCGGGCAAGTGAGTCCGAAGAGGTGGCTCCGCCCAGGAGCCACCTCGGATTCAGCCTTCGGTGCCCCGACAGTCGACGGGGAGGGCAAGATGCCGCTCATGCACGGCCTCGATGAGCTTCGCAAGCAGGGCCGGATGACCTGGATCGAAGCGGAGCACGGGTGGAGCGCCGCGCTGGAGGATATCGTGGATGCCCTCTCGAAGAATGGTTTCGAGGAATGCAAGCGAGAGACAACGACGAGCCGGCGAGATCTCCGGCCGGCCGGCGGCGTGTGGCAGGGCGTCAACGCGGTCACGAGATCCGTAGCGTCCGCAATCTGGGTCGGTCGGCCTTCGCGGGCGCGAGCCACCGTGTTCCTCGCGATCGACGGGGAGTCGGTCAGGGACTACCCGATCCGCAGCATTGAGCGTGATCCGTACAGAGACGACGGCGGTGAGAGCTGATCGAGCAGCAGAGCGGGCGGTGGGCCTGCCGTCATCACGGAGCCACTCCCGCCAAGAACGCATCCCCTTCGCTCCGCCGAAGAGGACGTGGCTCGGCTCCAGGCTCGCGTCCTTCGGCGGCTGGATCAGGAACACGGGAATCTCGATCTTTCGTACTGCGCTGACGAGACGCTGTTGTAGCGGCGGGTTGCCGGTCCAGCTCAGCCCTGCGGGCGAGATGGGCACCGCCGCTTTGTAGCCCGCGCCGCGCTCGGCGGCGAGCAGAGTATAGATGCCCCCGAACGAGCAGCTGTCCGGCGGAAGCGCGAGTGCTTTGCACCCTCCGCAGCTGGTCCATGATGTAGGGCCCTTCCGAATCACCGTGCCCGCGCCGCATCGGTGCGAAAACGACGTAGCCGGCGGGCACGAAGATCGCCGCTACCGCGTCGAACTGCCGTTGCGCACCAGGATTCTTTTCAGGGTATCGTATTCCCCCAAGGGAGCGTGTTCGTCGTGACCGAGCGTGGAATCCACGTCGTCCGAGAGCACCTGGCGAAGCTGCCGCCGGCCAGCTCGCTCACCACGGAGCAGCGACGCGCCCAGTACGATCGCGCGGAGCGCGCCTTTCCCACGCCGGCCGACGTGGCGATCGAGCGCGTGAAAGCCCCGGAGCGTCCTGCCGAATGGCTCCAGCCGCCGGGCGTCAGGGCAGACGCGGTGGTGCTCTACCTGCACGGCGGGGGCTACGTGATCGGCTCGGTGCGCTCACATCGCCACCTCGCCGCGGCGATCGCGCGCGCCGCCGGCTCGCGGGCGCTGATCCTCGACTACCGGCTGGCACCCGAGCACCCGTTCCCGGCGGCGCTGGACGACGCGGTCGCGGCGTACCGGTGGCTGCTCGGACAAGGCATCGCGCCGGGCCGCGTCGTCCTGGCCGGCGATTCCGCGGGAGGCGGACTCACCGTGGCGGCCCTCGTCGCGCTACGCGACCGCGGGCTACCGCGGCCGGCCGCCGGCGTATGCATCTCGCCCTGGGTCGACCTCACCTGCAGCGGCGCCAGCTACGCGACGAAGGCCGCCACCGATCCCATCGTCACCCGTGACGGCGTGGCCGCGCTGGCGCAGGCCTACGTGGGCCATGGTGACCCGAAGGCGCCCCTGGCCTCGCCACTCTTCGCCGATCTGCGACATCTGCCGCCGCTGCTCGTCCAGGTCGGCAGCGAGGAGGTGCTCCTCGACGACGCACGCGGGCTCGGCGCGCGGGCCCGCGCGGCGGGCGTCGAGGTCACGGTCGAGGAGTGGCCCGCGATGGTCCACGTCTGGCACTGGTTCCTGCCGATGCTGGACGAGGCCGAGCGTGCCGTTGCGGTCATCGGCGACTTCGTACGCGCGCGCGTCGTCTGATGATCGTCGGGGCTCCTCGCGAGTCCGCTCCCGATCCGGCCGCGGTCACCGGTCGCAACCGCGCCACGGTCCTGACGTACGTCTGCCTCCTCCTGGTCGCGGCGGCGGCGTGGGCTTACGTCTTGTTCTCGCCGATGCCGACAGACGACATGGCCGGCATGGACATGGCGATGACGCCGACGGTCATCGAGGGTCTGGCATTCGTGGCGGCCTGGGCCGTCATGATGGCGGCGATGATGCTGCCGAGTGCGTTGCCGATGATCGGGCTCTACGCCGCGACCCAGCGGAACGTGGCGAGCTCCGGCAGGAAGGCTGTCCGGATCGGACTGTTCACGCTCGTGTATCTCGGGCTCTGGGCCCTGTCGGGCATTCCGGTCTACTTCGCGAGCGTCGGGCTCAGCGCAATCGGCGCCCGCGCACTGGCCTACGGCATTGCCGGTGGGCTCGTCGTCGCCGGGATCTTTCAGCTCTCGCCGCTCAAGCAGCTGTGTCTGCGATACTGCCGCAGCCCCCTCGGGTTCCTCTTCGGCCACTGGCGCGAGGGCTGGCGTGGCGGCCTGGAGATGGGCTGGGCGCACGCGCTATATTGTCTGGGCTGCTGCTGGGCGCTCATGGTCGTGCTGGTCGTGGCCGGGGCGATGGGTCTTCCCTGGGTCCTGCTGATCGCCGCCGTCGTGGCGGCCGAGAAGCTCCTACCGCGCGGAGAGTGGGTCGCGCGGGTGACCGGCGTCGCGCTCGTGCTCCTGGGCGTCGCCGTCGCCGTCCGTCCGGGCCTCGCAGTCGCGCTGAGGGCCGGCGGCCACTCGATGTGACGGACGTCGAGCCACTAACGGAGGATCGTCATGGCGAACGTTCAATGGCGGATCAGCGGCGAGTACTGTGAGGCCTGCAGCTGTGATTCCGTGTGTCCATGCCCGACGTCGGGGCTGGCGGCCCGGCCGAGCAAGGGCCACTGCGACGCGGGCCTCGTGTTCCGTGTCGACCACGGCCAGTACGGAAGCACCAAGCTCGAGGGCTTGAGCTTCGCCGTCCTGCTGCACACGCCGGGCCCGATGATCCAGGGCAACTGGACGGTCGGACTCATCCTGGACGAGCGTGCCTCCAAGGAGCAGCGCGAGGCGCTCACGACGATCGCGAGCGGCCAGGGCGGCGGGCCGATGGCCGCGCTCGCCCCGCTGATCGGCCGCTTCGGCGGCGCCGAGGCGAAGCCGATCAAGTTCGAGATGAGTGGGATGCGCCGGTCGGTCTCCATCCCGGGCGCGCTCGACATCGCCATCGAGGGCATCGCGGGCGCCAAGCAGGACGAGCCGATCTTCTTCGACAACGTCGGTCACCCGGCGGCCAGTCGGCTCGCGCTCGCGAAAGCCTCCCGCAGCCACATGCACGGCTTCGGCATCGACTGGGACGACACGGCGGGCCGCAACAACGGCCACTTCGCGCCGTTCGCCTGGAGCTCGAGCTAAGCCGTGATCCACACTCCCGTCTGTGACCTGCTGCGAATCCGCCACCCGATCGTGCTGGGCGGCATGGCCGGCAGCACTTCCGTGCCCCTTGTGGCGGCTGTCAGCAACGCCGGCGGTCTGGGGACGCTGGGCATCGCGCGCACCGCGGCCGAGCAGATCCCCAAGGACATCGGCGCCATTCGGGACGCGACCAAGGGGCCCTTCGGCGTCAACTTCCTGCTCTTCCTGGCTCGCGAGCCCGCCATCGACGCGGCCCTCAACGCACGTCCCCCCGTGTTCTCTGTTGCCTGGGCGCGGGCGGATCAGGATCTGCGGGGGCTCTTCGGCCGTGCGCACGAGGCGGGCAGCCGGGTGATGTACATGGCCGGCACGGTGCCGGAGGCGCAGCGGGCCAAGTCGGCAGGGGCGGATGTGATCGTGGCGCAGGGCACGGAAGGCGGCGGGCACGTAGGCTGGATGGCGACCATGACCGTGCTGCCCATGATCGTGGACGCGGTAGGCTCGACGCCCGTGATGGCCGCGGGGGGTATCGCGGACGGCCGTGGGCTGGCCGCCGCGCTGGCGCTCGGTGCGCAAGGCGTCCTGCTGGGCACACGCTTCCTGGCTACGAAGGAATCGCCGCTGCACCCGAACTTCAAACAGGCGGTGCTCGACAGCGATGGCCACGACACGGTGTTGACGGAGATTCCGGACATCGCGCGCGCCAACGTCTGGCCCGGCGCCATGGCGCGCAGCCGGCGTAACGCCTTCATCGAGCGCTGGGCGGGCCGGGAGTCGGAGCTGCGCGCACGGCAGTCAGAGGCGGCCGCGGCCTTGCAAAGGGCCCTGGAGACCGGCGACGCGGACAACGCCTCTCTGCTGATCGGACAGGACGCCGGGTTGATCCACGACATCCCGCCGGCGGCCGAGATCGTGGAGCGCATCGTGGCCGACGCGGAGGCGCTGCTGAAGAATCGCCTGCCCAAGCTGGTCCAGGTGGGCTGAGCGCTACACCAGCCGATGGAGAACGATCCGGAGCTCCGCGCCTGGCTGGAGCGGCTCGTCGAGGAAAAGGTGAAGGCGGCCCTCGACGCGGAGCGGGAGGCCCGCTTCCGGGAGACGTTCGCCCTCATCTCGGTACGGCCGGCCGATCCTCTGGCCGAGACCATCGCCCTCCTCTTGGATCAGCGGCTCGTGGACGTCGACATCGTCATCTTCGGCGACGGCGAAAAGAAGCCGGTGATCCGGGAGAACCTGAGCGGGAAGAACGTCTTCGTGATCGCGACCGTTGGAATGGGCGAGGACCCCGACGTGTCGTTCGCCAACACGTGCCGCCTCGTGTCCGCGCTCCGGCGGACGTGCAAGGCCGGCCGCATTACCGTCGTCGCGCCCTGCCTCTGGTACCAGGCGCAGGACAAGACGCACGCGCGCCGCGAGCCCATCAGCGTCCGCGACGTGGCGGACGACATCACCCGCCGCGGCATGGACCACATCATGGTCGTCGAGCTGCATTCCGAACAGATCGAGATCGCCTTCGACAGTTTCGATCACCTGAAGGTGACGCCGCTCTTCGCCGACTATCTGTCCCGGCGCTGCCGGGAGCACGGTGACCGCGTGGTGCTCATCTCGCCCGACGACGGCGGCGTCCGGACTCGCGAGGAGCTCTTCAAGAACATGAGCGCCGAATGCATCGCGGGACTCGCGTCGGTGCATCAGCTGCGAGTGCGAGGGCAGGTCGACGCCAAGGAGGTGCTCGAGTTCGTGGGCGACGTCGAAGGCAAGGTGGGCGTCATCTTCGACGACATGCTGCGCTCCGGCACCACGATGTTCCAGGCGGCCGCCGAGGCCAAGAAACGAGGGGCGAAACGGGTCGTGGGAGCGGTGGCTCACTTTTTCGGGTTTGGCTCCAGGGGCAAGACCTTCGAGGAAAGGCTCGCCGAGTCGGAGCTCGACGAACTGATCATCACCAACACCCGCCCTGATTACTTCGCGAAGGTGCTCGACACTCCCGAGCTCCAGGCCAAGATCACCCTGCTGGATATTTCACCGTATCTCGCCGGAGCGATCCGCAACTATCTGACCGGCGGGACCGTCAAGGACATGATCCAGCGCGTCCCCGACCGCCGCGACCTCTACCGGATCCTGCACGCGGCCGGCGCCGGCTCGCGCTAGCGCAGCGGCCCCCGCTGTAGGACGGCGTGAGGTGTCGTCCGGTAGGCGAGCAACCCGACTGCCGTCACTGCAGCGAACGCCGCCCCGGCCAGGAACGTCGCCGAGGCGCCGACCGCACTCCAGAGGGCGCCGGCAATGACGCTCGCGAGCAGGAGCGCGCCGCCGCTGACCAGGTTGAACACGCCGAACGCCGTGCCGCGCAGCGCCGCTGGCGCGGTGTCCGCCACGAGCTTCGACAACAGACCTTGCGTGAGCGCCATATGCACCCCCCACAGCGCGGCGCCGACGAAGACAAGCGGCGGTGATGGGGCGGCGGCCAGCACGAGGTCCGCCACGATGAGCAGCGCGAGCCCGACGAGCAACAGCGTGCGCTGGCTGACGCGGTCGGCGGCCATCCCGGCTGGATAGGCGAGCGCAGCGTAGAACACGTTCATCGCGATCAGCACCAGCGGTACGTAGCCGAGGGCGAGCCCGACGTCCTGGGCGCGCAGCAATAGAAAGGCCTCGCTGAAGCGCGCCAGAGTGAAGACCGCGCCCAGCAGCACGACGAGCCAGTAGCGCGACGGAAGGCGCCTGGCATCGGCCACGGAGAGCGGCGCCCTGGCCTCAGCGCCCGCGCGCTGGGGCTCGCGGACGTAGAGTGCCAGTAACGCCACCGCGACGAAGGCCGGCACCACGGCGACCCACATGACCGATCTGATGTCGTCGGCGAACCACACCATGAAGGCCACGGCCAGAACCGGGCCGACGAACGCGCCGATCGAATCCAGCGCCTGGCGCAGTCCGTAAGCCGCGCCGCGCAGCGATGGCGGCGCGAGATCGGCGACCAGCGCGTCGCGTGGTGCGCCGCGGATACCCTTGCCAACCCGGTCGACGAAGCGCGCCGTGAACACCCAGCCGATCGAGGGGGCGAGCGGAAAGATCGGTTTGGTGAATGCCCCGAGCGCATAGCCAAGCACCAGCAGGAACTTGCGCTTGCCGAGGTAATCGCTGAGCGCCCCCGAAAACACCTTCGTGACGGCGGCGGTCGCTTCGGCCACGCCCTCGATGAGGCCGATCGTGACCATGGAAGCGCCCAGGACGGTGACCATGAACGCCGGCAGCAGGCTGTGGATCAGCTCTGAGGAAATGTCCATGAACAACGAGCCGAGCCCCAGGGCCCAGATGCCCGCCGGCAAACCGCGAAATGTCGCTGGCGCGCTACGGGACGTGTCCCGATCCACCTCACCGCCCCCGCCCCTTATAGCATCCCCGTGTGTACGCAGAGCTCGTGGCCCTCACCAGGGCCCCGGGCCAGGTCGGCGAGGCTGGTCTGGTTTGTCCTAACCGCGCTTGATGTAGAGCACGAGACCGCGGAGGCCGTGGCGATACGGCTTCAACGCTTCGAAGATCGCGTCGGCGATCACCGGGAACTCGTCTCCACGAAAACTCGAAGGTACCAGGACGATCCCCGCGTGCTCCGCATTGGTCGCGACGGCGTCGTGAGCAAGCTCGATGAAATCAACGACGTTCGCGGTAACGATCGCCCGTCCTTCGCGCGTCGCGTAAGCGAGCTGGGCACGGTCGTCCAGTTGGGCATTGCCGACCTCTTGAGCGATGCTCGCGTCTATGCCGTGCCGTCGAAGGAGTTCGGCAATGGTGGGAGAGAGAGCCTCATCGAGGTAGACCTTCACCGAGTGAAGCGCACCAGCCCCGGATACCGCCTCTCGATCGCCTCGGGCGTCATCGCAGCATTCGCATCGATCCTGGCCTGAACTTCATCCCGATAGCGGGTGTAATACATCAGCGCGGCCGTCACTTGAGCTCGCGATAGTTGCGGGAAGGCTTTTCGAATTCGGCCGGAATCCTGGTCTCGGCTGAAGTCACGCACGACTTCCCACACGCCCAGACCAGTCCCACCAATCTTCGCCGTCCGACCGCTCGGTTCATCCGCAAAGTAAATGCCTGGGCAGTGCCGCATTCGAAGCGCCTCATCGAGCAACTCTTGCGCGACGTCTGCGACCGATCGACGATTTCGCGCAGCCGTCGCCTCCAGATCCTTGCGCAGCGATTGGCGCAGCCGCATGGTCGTCAACACCCGAGGCTCCGGGCGACTAGGGTTCGTCGCGGCGCTGCCCCTCCCCTTACGGGCGCGTGTGGTGCGCTTGCGGCCGGGGCCTGAAGGTGGCTGACTCATGGCGTTATCCTACGTTGTAAACGACAAGCTTACAAGAGAATACAACAGCCTACGATCTTCCGAGCGGCTCGATAGGAACCTGGTGCACGGGGATGCGCTCGGTAGGCCAGTACCGGACAGAACGTGACGGCCGTGCTGATGCAGCTGTGAGAAGGAGGGATCAATCAAGATCCCGACTCTTGATCAAACGAACTACCGGAAGTCCGTCGACCAATTGCTTCGACTGCTCAAGGTTCTCGATTGCGACGTCCAGCTCGTCGTACGGGCGAAGAGCGCCTAAGTCGTCCGCCCTCAATCGAAGCCGACGATCTCGACCCAGTTGGCGCCTTTCCCGGCGGGATACTTCTGGAGCAGCTGCAGCGCGCCACTCGCCTGGTCGATCGCGTAGACCGAAATCGTCGGCGACTTCTCGCCGGCGGCGACGAGGAATCGTCCCTTGGGGTCGATCGCAAATCCGCGCGGCTGCTTCTCGGTGGGCGTGCTCCCCAGGTACGCGAGCTTCCCGGTACCGGCGTCGACGCTGAACGCGGCCAGCGTGCTGCTCGTGCGCTCCGAGATGTAAAGGAACTTCTCGTTCGGGGTCATGTGAATGTCCGCGGCCCAGATGTCGTTGTCGGTGTTGCGCGGCGGGGCGTTGGGTCCGCCCACGCCGCCGCGCGGGGCGCCGGGCCCGAGCTTCGAATCGGCCGGCAGGCCCGTTGCCGAGCCGAGCTCGGTCAGGAGTCCCGTCTTGCCGTCCAGCGACAGGGTCGTCACCGTTGCGAGGAGCTCGCTGAGCACGTACACGAACTTGTTGTCGCGTGACGTGATGAAGTGGCGCGGGCCGGTCGTGGCCTTCATCTGGAAGGTCGCGGGCGTGTTCGCGGCGAGGTGCCCCGACTTCGCGTCGAACGTGAACTGGAACATCTGGTCGGTGCCCAGCGTGGGAGCGTAGACGAACTTGTTGGTCGCGTCGATGCGGATCGAATGGGCGTTGCGGCCTATCGGGATCACCTGCAGCGGCTCGGCGGCGACGCGCCCGTCGCTGCCGACCGCATTGACGCTGATCAGGTGGGCGGCGTAGGACGCGCCGAACAAGAAGCGCCCGGTCCGGTCGAGCGAGATGTACGGAAAGCTCTCCGCCAGCGGCGAGGTCGCCAGATGCTTCAGGGCGCCGGTCGCGGAGTCGATGGCATAGACGTGGACCGAATACGGCCTGGAGCGGGACGCCGCGTAGAGGAAGCGCCGGTCGGGGCTCACCGCCATGGGCATGACCACGCTCGCCGCCTTGGCGCGCGCGCCCGGCTGCAGCTCGCCGTCGGGCTTCATGCCATAGGTCGCGATGTCGCCGTCCTCGGCGTTCGACACGTAGACGAACGTCCCCGCGAAAGCCGGCGTGCCGGCGGCCAGCGACACGAGTGCCGTCATGGCGATCCCCTTGGCCAGTGTTGCGAAGCGTCTCATGGCTACGTCCTCCGATCGTTCGTGAGGTTCACCCGTACCGGCGTCGCACCCGGGTATCGTACACCGATCATCGGCCGTTGATTCACCGCGCGCGCGCGGATACGATCCGCCTGGAGCTCACTTTCATGGCGAGGTGATCACTATGGAGCCGCTGGGTCGTGGAGCGTCCCTGGGGGAGGATTTCGCCGCAGGCCGGATCGGCCGGCGCGCGCTGCTCCGCAGCATGCTGGTACTCGGTGGGGGCCTGGCGATGGCCGGGTGCGGCGCCCTGGCCCAGACCGCGCCCGGCAGCGCGAGCGGGCGCATGACGGGCGGCAAAGTATCCGTGCGCTGGCTCGGTGGAGGGGTCGCGGAGCTCGCCACACCCGACTACAAGCAGATCGCCTATCTCGACGCCTGGGTGTGGAACAACGCCGGGTGGACCCGCTTCGGGGTGTCGAAGCCGCCCGAGTACGCGTCCAAGGACGGCTTCGTACAGTACGTCGCGGGCAAGAAGCCCGAAGCCGTCTTCGTGCTCCTGACGCACGATCACGGCGATCACATCGGGGACTACTTCGAGATGCTCCAGGGCCTCACGGCGGCCGGGCTACCCGTCATGACGGCCGGCCAGAGCGATCTCATCCGCAAGGGCCTCGCCGACGACTTCAAGGCCGCCGGCCTCGACCCGGCGAAGGTCGTCGTGAACTCCGGCGCGGGGATCAACTTCGGCGGCGTCGCGAAGCACGGTACGATGACCGCCCGTCTGGTGCCGGCCGTCCATTCCAATCTCCACGGGTTCCCGTCAGCGGGATTCATGCTGGACATCGGGGGCGTGCGCGCCTACCTGAGCGGCGACACCGATCTCTACGGCGAAATGAAGACGCTCGGCGAGCGCTATCAGCCGAATCTCGCGATCGTCTGCGTGGGCGATGGCCCGTTCACGATGGGACCGCAGGACGCCGCGCGCGCGTGCCAGTGGATGGGCGTGTCGCAGGCCGTGCCGGTGCACTTCGCCCACAACGCTCTCGTGCTCGGCACGAGCGCGAGCGAGGACTTCCGCGGCGCGCTCGCGAGCATCGCCCCCGGCGTGACCGCGAACATCATGAAACCCGGCGACACGCGACTGATCCAGACCTGACACGAACGGCATGTCTTCATTGGCCACACCGGAACCCGTCATCCGTCAGATAGTCGAAGCCATGAGGACGCTGGCCGGCTCACATCCCGGCTTCCGTCCGGTCCACGCCAAGGGCCTCGTCTGTTCGGGAACGTTTCGCGCTTCGGCGGATGCGCCCCGCGTCACGCGGGCGCCCCATTTCACAGGGCAATCGCTGCCGACCATCGTCCGGTTCGCCAATGCCAACGGGAACCCCGACGTGCACGATGGTGCCCCCAACGTGCGCTCGATCGCGGTCAAGTTTCAGCTC
>QHSV01000452.1 GCA_003221655.1 Candidatus Rokuibacteriota bacterium | reverse complement strand
AACAGGGCGAACAGCTTCGCGACCGCGGCCTCGTCGTGACCGCCCTCGCGCAGCTCGCGCGCGACCTCCTCGCGCCCGATCTTGTCCAGCTTGTCGAGCGTGATGAAGAACTCGCCGTGGCGGGCGGCGTCGAAGCCGCACTGCGTCGCCATCGCCGTCAGGATCCGTCGATCGTTCACGCGGATCCTCGGGCGCTCGAGCTCGAGGCCGATGAGCGCCTCGGAGGTCGCCAGGATCAGCTCGATCTCCGCAATCTCGGAGGCGACGCCCAGGATGTCGATGTCGCATTGGGTGAACTGTCGAAAGCGTCCCTTCTGAGGCCGCTCCGCCCTCCAGACCGGCCCGATCTGGATCGCCTTGAACGGATCGGGCAGCGCGGCCCGGTTGTGGGCGTAGTACCGCGTGAGCGGCACCGTGAGATCGAAGCGCAGCCCCAGATCGGCGAGGTCGTCCTCGAGCTGAGTCGTCGCCGCGTCGAGCTTCGCGCCGCGCTTCAAGATCTTGTAGATCAGCTTCTCGTTCTCCCCTCCCCCACTGCCGAGGAGCAACTTCAGATTTTCGAGCGCCGGCGTCTCGATGCGCCGAAAGCCGTAGCGCTTGTAGGCGGTCAGGATCGTGGCCGTCGCGCGGTCCCGGAGCTCCACCTCGGCGGGAAGCAGGTCCTTCATGCCGCGAGGCGGCGCCGTGTCGAGCTTCACGACCGCACCTGGTCCCGGCCCAACGCGGCCGGGCAGACCCTCGAGCCTGCGGTCCGATAGCGACGGATCATCCGGGAAGGTGCGACGGAGTCAGGACGACGAGCGGACGCGTGCCGGAGTCACTCCGCGGTCGTCATGATGATCTGGGTTTCGCCCTGAGTATTGAGCATGTTGGTGTAGCGCGCCACCGCGACGACGAGCGCCGGGGTCCCGTCCCCGGTGATAGCGCCGAGCGCCACCACGGTGCCCTCGAAGCCCGAGTTGACCGTCTGGAATCGGAAGCCGCCCGGTCCCTTGAAGACGACGGCCAGGCGGCCCGGAAGCTGGTTCTGGGGCACGACGATCTCCTCGATCCCGTCGCCGTCCAGATCGACCGATAGCGGCATCGGCTCGGGGGTGTAGAGATAGGTCCGGCCGCCTCGCTCGATTTGCCTCTCGACCCCGAGCTTGGCCAGGCCCCCGCCGACCGGCGTCGAGGAGCGAAACGCGTCCTCGGTGTCGATCGCGACCCGCAGGCGGCTGTGTTCATCGATGAAGGCCAGCGCCCGCGTACCCTTGCCCGTGATGTTGGTGTAGGTCGCGCCGGTCGCGCGGAAGGTGCTCGGAACCCGCACCCTCCCGTCGGACACCAGGCGGTCGTTGCGGAGATTCACCCGCAGGGCGTCACCCTGCTTGAAGAAGCCGTTCTCGACGAACGACTGAGCCCAGAGCACCTTCTTGACGCCATCGCCGCTCGCGTCCACGGCCAGCAAGATCTCGCTCACGTTCTCGACGGCCACGACCGCCTTCTTGTCCTTGGTCGCCAGGATCAGGGAGTTGACCAGGATCGCTGGAATCTGGCTGTAGCGGTTCACCACGACGTAGGGGGCGCCGTCGTCGGACAGCTCGGCGAGCTGGACGCTGAAGACGCGCGCACGTGTGTCACCGCGATACGTCCACTCGGGCTCGAGGACGCGTTCCGGCGTTATTCGATAGAGGTAGACGCGGTCGCCGTCCGTGATGACCATCCGCGCAATTCTGTCCTTCGATCCGACGGCGACGTCCATGGAGGCGACGACGAACGGGAATTTCGCGATTTCCTTCAGGGTAATCGAAGACTCGCCGCTCGAGTACGTGCCGGCGTCGAGATCCCCGAAGAGCAGCCGGGCCAGGAACGACCGCTGCGGAGCCGGCGTCTGGCTCTCACGCTGCCGGCCCCCAGCCGAGAAGTCGCCCTTGGAGGCCGGCTTGATGGTCGGCGGCACGAAGAGCGCCGTGGTCAGCCGCGGGCTCACGCCGGGCAAGCTGAACAGCCGGACGTCCATGTACGGCTTGGCCTGGACGCGCGTGAACGCGATGACCAGCAGGTGCTCGACCTTGAAGCGCTCGGCGATCGAATCGAGGCCTTTGCCGGCCAGCACGTCATCGCGCTTCATTCCCTGCTGGGCGATCCAGACGCTGATCGCGTCACCCAGGGCGATCTGAAAGCGGCCGGTGCGACTGAGCGCTTCGATCACCTCGTGGACCGCAGCCTCCACCAGCCCTTCCCTCACGCCGCCCTCGACGATCGGCACGAGGCTCAGCTTGATCTTCCCCGCCGAGACCCGGGCCCTGTCGCCCGGCTGCACTTCGCTGCCCTGGCCCGGCGTCCCGGTCGAGTAAGACTCGAACACCTGCTGGATCACCACACGGCCGACCGCCTGCTCCGTCCGGCCCAGGATCTCTCCGGTCCTTGGATGGCGGAGCTCGCGACCCTGGCGGTAGAGGGCAAGCTCGACGCCCGGGATGAGACCGTCGCGGCTGCCGAGCGAGAGCGTGATCGTGCTGTCCTGGATCTCGATCACCTCGCCGTCAACCTTCGGAAAAAGCGCCTGGACTTGATCGACGAGCACCCCCAGGGAAGGCGGCGGCGTCTGGGCGCCCGACGTCCCCGTGCCTGCGACGGCGACGAGGACGGCAATAGCGACGATGCGAGCCACGTGAGGGCTCATGGGAACGCTCGCGCCAACATCAGCCCGAGGCTAGCCCAGGGGGTATGGAGAGTCAAGGAATGGGGATAATGAAACGGGGCATGGGCGATTCCGCCACCCATGCCCCGCGTCCTCTGCCGTACGACTGGCAGCTGCCCTGGCTAGAACGCCAACCTGATACGCGCAGCCACCGTGTAGGCGTCCTGCG
Organism: Candidatus Rokuibacteriota bacterium; assembly: GCA_003221655.1. GTDB lineage: Bacteria > Methylomirabilota > Methylomirabilia > Rokubacteriales > CSP1-6 > AR31. The sequence continues at coordinate 405 of QHSV01000452.1, read as the reverse complement.
CGCTCTTCCTCTTGGCCAAGCTGGGCGAGCAGGTCGCCGCACCGTTCGTACACTCGGCAGCGTCGAGTGCGTCACCTGCAAACAAATAGCCACCCACGAGATCGAAGGCCGTGTTCGCGGAGAACCGCCAGGTGAGCCCGAGGTTGCCCTCGGTCCCGACATAGCTGGAGTTACCCTGCACAAAGCTGTTCTGGTTGATGGTCCTCCTCGCGGGGGTCCCGGTGCCCGAAGCGCTCGCGAGCTGGCTGGCAGTATCGGTGTCGACTGCCTCTGCGGTCCAGAACGAGTGACCGACCAGGTACAGGCTCAACGCGGGCGTGACGCTGTACGTGACCCGGCCGGCGAGCGAAATGCGACCGTAGCGGTCGTAGCCGACGTAGTTCCCCGTCGTCGCCCAGCCCTGGT
>QHSV01000451.1 GCA_003221655.1 Candidatus Rokuibacteriota bacterium | reverse complement strand
ACAGATCCTGGTCAGATCTTGGCTGCAACTCGCAGCAGCGGCCGCGTCTGGATGACGTGCTCGTGCGGTGCCGTGCTGGTGCGCGTCGGGCCGTTCAGCTAGACTCCCCGGCAGCCATCCTCAACCGAGGTGCCCATGCGGCGAATCGGGCTCGCGGTCGTTCTCGCTCTCAGCCTCATACTTTCGCCGCTCGTCGCCGACGCGCAGCCGGCGGGGAAGGTCCCCCGAATAGGTTTTCTGTCTCCCGCCTCCCCTTCTGACGCAGGTCACAATCCCAGCGACTTGGCCGTCTTGTTCGCGGCCTTCCGGGAGGGCCTGCGCGAACTGGGTTATGGTGGAAGGTCAGAACATCAAGATTGAGTCCCGATGGGCGGAGGGGAACTACGACCGGCTTCCCGGCCTCGCGGCCGACCTGGTCCGTCTCAAGGTGGACGTCATCGTGACGTATGGTACGCCGGCGAGCCAGGCTGCAAAGCAAGCGACCGGCACGATCCCCATCGTCATGGCGGCGATTATTGATCCTGTCGCGAGCGGGCTCGTCACGAGTATCGCGCGGCCAGGCGGGAATCTCACCGGGCAGTCCATGATGTCGCCGGACCTGGCTGAGAAGCAGTTAGAGATCCTCAAGGAGGTCGTCCCCAAGATTTCTCGGGTGGCCGTCCTCCATAATCCGGCCAACCCAGGCAACGCGCCACAGCTGCGACACGCACAGGATGCGGCTCGGGCCTTGGGCGTGCGGCTTCAACTCCTGGGGGCGAGAGGTCCCAGCGAGATCGACAGCGCTTTCGCGGCGATGACCAACGAGCAGGCCGGCGCGGTCATCGTTCTCGTAGACGCGGTGCTCCAAAATAACCGAACACGAATCACCGACCTCGCGGCACGGCACCGCCTGCCGGCGGTGTACGGGCTGAGCGAGTACGCTGAGGTGGGTGGCCTTTTGGCCTACGGGCCGAACCGTCTCGACATGTTCCGGCGCGCCGTCACCTACGTCGACCGAATTCTCAAGGGCGCGAAGCCTGGCGATCTCCCCGTAGAACAGCCCACCAAGTTCCAGCTGGTCATCAACCTCAAATCCGCGAAGGCGCTCGGCCTGAGGATTCCGCAGTCGGTGCTAGTCCGCGCGGACGAGATCCTCCAGTGATGAACCGGCGCACGTTCCTGTGCGGGCTCACCGCGGGGACTCTGTACGTGCCGCTCGCCGCCCGGGCGCAGCAAGCCGCGCAGGTTCCTCGGGTGGGCGCCGCGAGCTGTGCTGGGCGCCAGGAGCGAGCGCAAGCGTCAACGCATCACGCTTGCGCTCCCGAGGGGGTCCTACCTAACTCCGCGTAGTAAATGGTGGGCCGTCGGGGACTCGAACCCCGGACCCGCTGATTAAGAGTCAGCTGCTCTGCCAACTGAGCTAACGGCCCGGCCACCTGCGGACAACACGACTGCGACTCGCGAACACGGCTTCAAGTGGTGCGCCCGGCAGGAATCGAACCTGCGGCCTTTGGCTTCGGAGGCCAACGCTCTATCCAACTGAGCTACGGGCGCAGCGTGCCACGCATATTCTCTTGTTGGGGTGACCGATGGGAATCGAACCCACAACCCCTGGAGCCACAGTCCAGTGCTCTAACCAATTGAGCTACGGTCACCGCGCGAAACCGCAAGCGCTGATCTTACAGGAGCGCCCTTGACGCGTCTAGCCTTCCATCTCACGCGGCGAAGGGCCGCCGTCGATGACGATCGTCTCGCCGGTCATCCACGAGGACGCGTCGGAGGCCAGGAAGATGCAGGGGTACGCGATCTCCTCGACCTTGCCCCAGCGGCCCATCCCGACGCGGGCGGCGATGGCGTCGTATGTCTTCTTGCCGTCCGGCCCTGCCTGCTTGAGCACGTCGAGGTACCCTTCCGTCTCCACCGGGCCCGGCGCGATGCAGTTCACGCGGATTCCCTTGCGTCCCCAGGCGGTGCCCAGCTCGCGCGTGAGCGTGATGACCGCCGACTTGGCGGCCCCGTAGTGGGGCATCATCGTCGAGCCGTAGACGCCGGCGACCGACGAGATGTTGATGATGGCGCCGCCGCTCTGCTGCTGCATCATCTGGCGCCCGGCCCACTTGCAGCCGAGGAACGCGCCGGTCAGGTTGATGCCCACGACCGTGTTCCAGCCGTTGACGGAGATGTCCTCCGGCTTGGCGCGGAACGAGGCGCCGGCGTTGTTCACCATGATGTCGAGCCGGCCCCACTCCTGGACCACGCGGTCGACCATCGCCTTGACTTGCTCTTCCTGGCGCACGTCGACGGCCATCGCGAACGATCGCCGGCCTGCGTCGCGGACAGCCTTGACGACGGGCTCGAGGTGCTCGAGCTTTCGCGAGCAGAGCGCGACGTCCGCCCCGGCCCGCGCGAACTCGATCGCGATGGATTTGCCGATGCCGGTGCCGCCGCCGGTGACGATCGCGGTCCTGCCATCGAGCGAAAACGGTGATTTTGCCATGGCGGGGACGATACCCCAGGGGCACTGTCATTGGCCAGAGTTTAACCATCGGTAAGGCTCGTTTCCGGCAACTGGCCTGTAAGTGACCGGCCCTCGCAGACCCTCAGCCCATTAGGGCGCAACAATCCAACCCTGGCCGCTATTTAGACAAGATTCCGGCTCGTGGCATCGGCTTCGCACTATCTCAAAATCATGTCGCGCCTCAGGTCGCGCCTCAGTCAGGACTCGAGAATCCTCCTGGTGGACGACAACCACGTCGTCAGGGACATGCTGGTCGACCTCGTCGGGTCCCTGGGCTACCGCGCCGATGCCGCGGGCAGTGGGGCCGAAGCGCTCGCGCTGTTCGACCGGGGTCAGTACGACGTCGTGCTCACCGATCTGGTCATGCCGGGCATGTCGGGATGGGAAGTCCTCGCCGCGGTGCGCCAGCGCGATCCGCGGATGCCCATAATCATCCTTACGGGAACGCCGGCCATCGGGGATCCCCGCGCTGCGCAACCCGACGTCACCGTCCTGAGAAAGCCGGTCGATGTGACCGCCCTGGACGCCACGATCAAACGGATGCTGGCGCAGCGCCTGACCGTGTAGCGGCGCCGCGCGCGCCGCACCTGCTCGACGGCACAGCCCGTACGCCGTTTCCCGCACACGTTCCTGATATTCTCGGAAGCGGCATGGCCCCGCTCCGCGACCTCGAGCTGATGATCCAGTCGCACTACCCCCTGATCGCCATCGAGACGTTCGAGGAGGCCCGGCTAGAGCGGATCCTGGCAGAGGTGGCCACGAGCCTGCGACTGCCCTTCTTCGTGTGGAGCGTGACGACCGGCCTGAGGCGCAATGGGAGTCTCAACAGCATCTACGACTCCCAGGCCCCGCTGAAGGCACTCAACAACGTCGCCGCCATGCCCGGCGAAGGCCTGTTCCTCTTCAAGGACCT
>QHSV01000450.1 GCA_003221655.1 Candidatus Rokuibacteriota bacterium | reverse complement strand
GCTAGCCGGCGTGTACCTGGACCCGAGACTCTGGGCGCTGACCGTCGGCGTCCGCGGTCGGATCGCCCTCACCGTCCTCGTCGGCCTTGCCGCCGTCGCCGCCGGGATCGCGCGGCTCGCCCTTCTCGGTTGGCTCCTGGGTCGCGTGCTGAGGGGCGAGCCGCTCGCCGCGCTCACGCCCGCCATCGTGCTGACGGCAGTCGCCCTCGCCGCGCGCAGCGTGCTCGACTACGCCCGCACGATGGTCGCGCATCACACCGCCGCCCGCGTGCAGCAGCATTTGCGCCAGACGCTCTACGCGCAGGTCGCCACCCTCGGCCCCGCCCACTTCGCGCGCGCCCGCACCGGCGACGTCATGCTCTCGCTCGTGGAGGGCGTGCAGCAGCTCGAGGTGTACTTCGGGCAGTATCTTCCACAGCTCTTCGTGTCCGCCCTCACGCCGCTGCTCATCTTCGCGTTCGTCGCCTTCGTGGACCTGCCGGTGGCGCTGGTCTTCCTGGGGGCCGCGTTCGCCGTGCTGCTGGCGCCCGCCCTCTGGCACGGCCGCGACCGTCAGGCCAGCCTCGCACGCAATCGCGCCTACGGGGCCTTCGGCGCCGACTTCCTCGACGCCGTGCAGGGGCTGGCGACGCTCAAGGCATTTGGCCAGAGCGGCGCGCGTGCGCGCCAGCTCGAGGCGCGGGCCCACGAGCTCTTTCGAAGCACGATGTGGGTTCTCGGGAGCAACACGCTGGCGCGCGGCATCACCGATACCGGTATCGCGGTGGGCGCCGCGGTCGCCCTCGCGCTCGGGGCCTGGCGCGTGAGCAGCGGCGCGATGTCGCTGCCGGCGCTGCTGGTCATCCTGATGCTCGGGATCGAGGTCTTCCGGCCGCTGCGGGAGCTGCGCATCCTTCTGCACCAGGGCATGCTCGGGCTCTCCGCCGCCCGGGGTATCTTCGCCATTTTCGACGCGACGCCAGTGGTGCACGACCGCCCGCCGGGCCCGGAGCCTGCCGACGCCGGTGTAGCGTTCGAGGCGGTGACGTTTTCCTATCCGGGCGCCCGGCGCGCCGCGCACGTGGACTTGAGCTTCCGGGTCCAGCCGGGCGAGCGCGTGGCGATCGTGGGGCCGAGCGGATCGGGCAAGTCCACGATCGCTCGCCTCCTGCTCCGCTTCCACGATCCCGACCGCGGGCAGGTCAGGATGGGTGGGCGCGATCTGCGCGAGCTGAGCCTCGAACAGGTGCGCCGTCGGGTTGCCCTCGTGAGCCAGGACACGTGGCTCTTCCACGGCACCGTCGGAGACAACATCCTCATGGGCAAGCCGGACGCGAGCCCCGAGGAGCTGCGCGCCGCCGCCCGCGCGGCCAACGCAGAGGAGTTCATCCTCCGACTACCCCAGGGTTACGACACTGTCGTCGGCGAGCGCGGAGTGCGGCTCTCCGGCGGCCAGCGGCAGCGCATCGCCATCGCGCGCGCTCTCTTGCGCGACGCGCCGATCCTGGTGCTCGACGAGGCGCTCTCGTCGGTCGACGCGGAGAGCGAGGCGCTGATTCAGGCGGCCCTCGACCGTCTCATGCGGGGCCGGACGACGCTGGTCTTCGCCCACCGCTTGTCGAGCGTCGTCGGCGCCGACCGGACCCTCGTGCTCGACCAGGGGCGCCTGGTCGAGCAGGGCACCCACATGGAGCTGCTCGGCCGCGGAGGCGCCTACACGCGTTTGATGGCTGGGCAGGCGAGGGATGGCGCGGGGGCGGTCGCTGTCAGCGCCCGCCCGACCGCCCTCGCGGCCGATGGCGACGGCGCGCCGCCCGGCACCGACGGTAATCAGGAGTCGGCGGATGCCATCGTCGGCGCCGAGTCCGTCGGCTGGGGCACCGTACTCTGCACGCTCCTCGACAAGACGCGCGGCTACCGCGGCCAGCTCACGCTGACATTCGCGCTCGGCGTCGCGCGCGTGACGGCGCTCATCGGCGTCGGCGTCCTCAGCGCGCTCGCGGTTCGCGCCGTCAAGCGCGGCGAGCCCGCCGGCGCGCTGCTCGCGGGCCTGCTCGTGGTAGCGCCGCTCGCCGGGATCTTGCACTGGGTCGAGTCCTGGCTCGCCCACGACGTCGCGTACCGGTTGCTCACCGACATGCGGCTGGCCGTCTTCCGCAAGCTCGATGCCCTCGCGCCCGCTTATCTCACGCGTCGCCGCTCGGGTGACCTCGTGGGCGCGGCCACCCACGACGTCGAGCTGATCGAGTACTTCTTCGCGCACACGATCACGCCGGCGTTCGTCGCGGTGCTCGTGCCGGCGGCCGTTCTCGTAGCGCTTGGCACGTACAGCGCCGCGCTGGTTCTCGTGCTCGTGCCCTTTCTCCTGTACACGGCGCTCGTGCCCGTCCTCGGCCGCGGCCGCATCGACCGCCTCGGCTCTCGCGCCCGCGAAGCCTCCGGCGATCTGAACGCACACGTGGTCGACACCGTCCAGGGCCTCGCCGAGATCGTCGCGTATCGGCAGGTGACCGCCTGGGGCGAGGCGCTCGGCGCCAAGGCGCGCCGCTTCTACGAGTTGCGTCTGCCGTTCCTTCGAGACCTCGCGCGCCAGACCGCGGTCCAGGAGACGGCGACCGGTATCGGCGGGCTCGCGGTGATAGCGGTTGGCGCGTGGCTCGCGCAGGACGGCCGGCTCGACGCGGGGACGCTGCCGCTCCTGACGCTCCTGGCGCTGTCAGCGTTCGTGCCCCTGTGGGAGGTGGCCCAGGTGGGTCGACAACTCGCCGATACGCTCGGCGCCGCGCGCCGTCTGCGCGTCGTCGAGGCCGAGCCGGTGCCGGTGACCGACGGGCCCGGCGTGCCGGCCGTGGCCGTCCGCGGCGCCGTCGCCGTCCAGCTGACGGATGTTCGCTTCGCGTATCCGGGCCGCCCCCGACCCGCCCTGGACGGCGTCTCGCTCCGGATCCCGGACGGCAGCACGGTCGCCCTGGTCGGGCCGTCCGGCGCGGGCAAGACGACGGTCGCGAGTCTCCTGCTGCGGTTCTGGGATCCGCAATCGGGGGTGATCCGCCTGTTCGGGCACGACCTGCGCGAGTATCAGCTGGACGAGCTTCGCCGGCGGATCG
>QHSV01000463.1 GCA_003221655.1 Candidatus Rokuibacteriota bacterium | reverse complement strand
CGCGTCGGGCTGACGCTGCTCGACGTGGACCGGTTCTCACTCGAGCTGCACAACCCCGAGGCGACGGAGCCGGCGGGAAGCGGCAACGTCCCACTCAACAACTACCGGACGCTGGCGAGCCTCGCCGTCGTCGAGAAGCTGATCGCCCGTGAGGGCATCGACGACTTCGTCCGCGCGCGGGGCATGCCGGGGTTCGCGCCGACGCAGGGGCACATCGCCTCCGCGATTCCGTACCTCGGCCACGCGCGGCGCGGGCTCACCGAGGGACGCCTCACACGCACGATGTTCGCGGGAAAGGGTAGCCTGTTCCTTGGTCGAATGACGCAGCTTCCGGACGGACTCTCGCTCGTCCTGGAGCGCAACGGAGCGCGCCCCGGCATGGCCTGAGCCCCCCCCGGGCGCGCGCCGGGGGGCTTGGGGGGGCCCGCGGCCCCCCATTACAAGGAAGGAGACAGCATGGAGCTCAGAGGCAAAAAGGTCATCGCGCTCGGCGAGCGCGACGGCGTGCCGGGCCCGGCGGTGGCGGAGTGCGCCAAGCGGGCGGGCGCCGAGGTCGTGCTGACGCTGACCGCCTGCTACGTCTGAACGGCGGCTGGCGCCATGGGCCTGGAGGATCAGGCGGCGGTGAAGCGGGTCGCGGACGAGCACGGGAACGGCGTCGTGGTCCTACTCGGGACTCCCGATGCCGAGAGCACGCAGACGCTCGCTCAGACCGTCGTCGCCGGCGATCCCTCCTACGCGGGCCCGTTGGCCGGAGTCCCGTTGGGGCTCCCCGTGTTCCACGTGTTCGAGCCGGAAGTCCGGGATCAAGTGCCAGTGGAAGTCTACGAAGCGCAGGTCGCGCTCATGGAGATGAGCCTCGACCGCGACGCCATCCTCGCCGGGCTGCGCGAGGCGCGGCGGGCGGCCGCGACAACATCATAGGAGGCCGAAATGAACTACAGAATGGGATTGTCGATTCTTGCGTCAGTCGCGGTGCTGTCGCTCGGCGGGAGCACCGGAGGACAAGCACAACAGTCCGAGATGAGCTTCTTCGTCACTAGCGCCGGCCCCGGAAAGGGCGGGGACCTCGGCGGCCTCTCCGGGGCGGACCAGCGGTGCCAGCTACTCGGTGGGGCCGCGGGCGCGGGCACCAAGACCTGGCACGCGTATCTGAGCACCCAGGGAACCGGCGCGGTCAACGCGCGCGACCGTATCGGCCGCGGTCCCTGGCAGAACGCCAAAGGCATCGTCATCGCGAAGGATCTGGCCGAGCTGCACGGCAAGAACGACATCACCAAGCAGACCGCCCTGACCGAAAAAGGTGAGATGGTCAACGGGCGCGGCGATACGCCGAACATGCACGACATCCTGACCGGCTCCCAGCCGGACGGCACCGCGTTCGCGGCCGGCGAGGATCGCACCTGCGGCAACTGGACGAAGAGCGGCCAGGGGGCGGCGATGGTCGGCCATCACGACCGGCAGGGCTTGCGCGACGACGATGCGTCGAAGTCCTGGAACTCGTCGCATCCCTCACGCGGACCGGAAGGGGGTTGCAGTCAGAACGATCTGAAGAGTACCGGCGGCAACGGCCTGTTCTACTGCTTCGCCACGAAGTAGCCCGACTCCTCCCACCTGGAGGGGCATGGTACCATTATGGTTGATTTCCACCATGGGGGCGACGCCGTGGCCTTGAACATCAAGGACCGTGAGACCGAGCGCCTGGCGGCAGAAGTGGCAGCCCTCGCCGGCGAAAGCAAGACGCGAGCGGTCAAGGTGGCGCTTCAGGAGCGCAGGGCTCGGCTTGCAGTCCGTGGAGACGCACGTGACCGTCACGCCGACTTCGTACGCTTTCTCGAGACGGAGGTCTGGCCCCAGGTGCCGCGCAAAACGCTGGGCCGTAGAACGAGCAAGCGGGAACGGGAACGGATCCTCGGGTTCGGGCCGCAGGGCGTGTGATCGTCGACTCGTCTGCGCTCATCGCGATCGTTCTCCGAGAGCCTGGCTGGGAAGCGCTCGTCGACAAGCTCTCGGCCGGCCCCGCCGGCGCCGGGGCTCCGACCCTGGCCGAGGCCGGGCTGGTCCTGACGGCGAAGCTGGGCCCACGCGGGCGGAGCCTTCTCGCCCGGGTCGTGCAGGAGGCGCGCATTGCGGTCGTCCCCTTCACCGCCGAGCACTGGCCGATCGCGATCGACGCGTACGCCAGGTTCGGCAAGAGCCGGCAAGCCGCGGCCTTGAACTTCGGCGACTGCCTCACCTACGCCGTCGCCAGACTCGCGAGCCAGCCGCTCCTCTACGTCGGCGAGGACTTCGCAAGGACGGATCTGCCCCGCGTCTGACCAGCGAGGTGACGCCCATGACGAATGCGCTGAGTTCGGTAGTTGGGCTCGTCACGATCGGCCAGTCTCCCCGCTCGGACGTCGTCCCCGAGATAGCCGCCCTGATCGGCCCCGGCGTCGACGTGCAGGAAGCCGGCGCGCTGGACGGCCTCGGGCACTCGGAAATCGAGGCGCTAGCGCCCACTGGCCACGACGAGATCCTGGTCACGCCGACGATCTTCAGCGCATCGCCGCCCTGGAACGCGGGGGCGCGACGCTGACAGCGTTGCTGTGCACCGGGGCCTTTCCGAGGCTGCGCGTCACCCGGCCCGTTGATTCAGCCTCACCCGGTCCTGCTCGGCACGCGGCGCGGGTTGTCCTGGCCCGGCCGCCTCGGCGTCCTCACGTCGTCGGGGGCGCGCCGTCCCACCAGAAATCGCCGTTGTGAACCACGAAGGCTAGATCGCCCGCGTCGAGCCCGTTCATTCGTGGACCTGTGTCATTCCGGTTAGTGAACGTTCATTCGCGGATCGCTCTAGCCTGGTCGAAATACATGTAACTCGGGCTACCTCGGGTGAGGATCTTCGTCGTCAGCTCGACGGAGTATGTCGTCAGGTTAGGATCAATGCTGCGGCCGTCGAGGTCGGCGGGGAGCTTCATCTTCAAGCCGCTCTTTTTTGAGGACCGGTAGATCTTTCCCAAGACCGCGTATTCCGTAACCCGTGGCCCGTCCTTCAACGCTTCCTCAAGCGCTCGTCCCTGACTGCCCAGCATATTGAGCGCGAGAATGCGTGCGACCGTCGGCGCGATATCGACGTTCGCCGTGGGAAGCGTGTCATACATACCTGATTTGAAGTCGGGCCCATGGGCCATCATCGAAATATTCGTGTCGGTGCGTGAGAAGCTGCCGTGGTCGCCCCTGCGGTTGACCGAGCTCGCATAGCTGATTCCAGGCCGGCCTGCCACGGCGACGTTTTCGTCGAAGCTGAAGCTGACAATGATGTCTGGGCCGCGGGCGCTCGCCGGGCTTTCAGTGTTGATGAGCCCCATGCGCAGGG
>QHSV01000462.1 GCA_003221655.1 Candidatus Rokuibacteriota bacterium | reverse complement strand
CCGCCGATACAACAATCTCTTGTATACGGCTCATCGAGGTCAGGCCACGGCGCACGATCGAGAGCGTCCAGCCGAGCGCGATCGTCGGCCAGGTGAGGTACGCGAGATAGCCGTTGAACGCGACGAGCGCGCCGAGGCTCAGGCGGCCGTCCACCACGGCTCGGCCGCCCGCCCAGAGCACGACAAGCGTGCCGATGCCCGCGATCAACCCCATCAGGGGCGAGAAGCCGGCCTCGGTCCGCGCGAGGGCGAGGCTCAGGCGCAGATACTCCCCGTTGGCCCGGCCGAAGTCGGCGCGCGCGCGGGGCTCGAGCGTGTACGCGCGCACCACGGCCATGCCGCCCAGATATTCCTGGACGCGCTCCGACAGGACACTGAGCTGGTCCTGGGCCGCCTGCGCCCGGTCGTTGACCTTCAGGTTGAAGCGCCGGGCCAGGATCACCAGGAAAGGATAGGGCGCTAGCGCCCACAGCGTCAGCCACGGATCGACGGCCAGCATCGCGACCAGCACCCCGACGAAGGCGAAGGCTGTGGAGACGAGGCTGATCGTGCCGAAGCCGAGTAGCGACCGCACCGCCGTGATGTCGCTGGTGGCGCGAGCCATCAGATCGCCCGTCGAGTGGGCCGCGTAGAACCTCGGCGGAAAGGTCTGCAGGGCCGCGTAAAGGTCGTCCCGGAGGTCCGACTCGATTCTTTGGCACCCCCCGGTGATCGCGAAGCGCGACCCGAGCCTCGCGACGCCGTTGACGATGGCGAACAAAGCGATCAGGGCGACGTAGTGTCCCACCGGGGCCGAGGCCGGATCTGTCTGGAGGGCATCGATCGCTCGTTTCACGGTCCAGGGAATCGTGAGCGACGCGAGCGTCGCGGTGCCGAGGCAGGAGATGCCGATGCCGTAGCGCGCTCGGTAGTGCCAGATGTAACGCCAGGCTGCCCGCGTGGAAGAGGTCAGCCGCGCCTCCCCGCCGCGTGCGGCAGGAGGGCCGCGTAGACGGCGAAGACGGCAGGCGTCGCCACCCCGAGGCGCTCGCCGAGGCGTGCTGCATAGCCGTGCAGAGCTTCGAGCTCGAGCCGTTTGCCCTGCAGCAGGTCCTGGGCGAGCGAGGCCCGACTGCCGGCAGGAATGGACTCGACGACCTTCAGGGTCTGGTCGACCGTGTCGTCCGGCAGGGTCACCCCGGCCGCGCGCGCGAGAGCCGTGACCTCCTCGACGAGCGCGCGGCACAGTCGCCAGGTCGGAGGCGTGTCACGGACGACACCGAGCGTCTCGCGCGTGAGGGCGGTCGTCCCGGCGACGGCGCAGAGCAGGATGTATTTCTCCCAGAGCGCCCGCCGAATGTCGCTGGACAGCTCGGCTGGAATCTCGGCGCGCGCGAACGCGTCGCGCAGCCCCTCCGCCCGCGCGCTCACGCGGCCGTCCAGCTCGCCGAAGATGATGCGCCCGAGCGCGGTGTGCCGGATGACGCCCGGCGCCTCGATCGTCGCGAAGATCTGCGCGACGCCGCCCATCGACCGCCCGGCTCCCACCTGCGCGTCGATCTTGTCTTCGTTGTCGACGCCGTTCTGGAGCGAGAGCACCGGCGTGTCCGGGCCCAGGACCGACCAGAGCCGCGCGGCCGCGTCCTCCGTGTCGAACGACTTGACGCAGAAGAGAACGGCGTCGGCGCGCGCGACGCCCTCGAGACGCTCGACCGCCGCCGGCCGCACGGCGGAGTCGCCCTCGACCGCGGAGCGGACCGTGAGCCCGGTGCGGCGGATCGCCTCGAGGTGGGGGCCGCGAGCGACCATCGTCACCTCGGCTCCCCCGCGCAGGAGCTTCGCGCCGAAGTAGCCGCCGACGCCACCCGACCCCATGACCACGATGTGCACGAGACGTATGATACATCCGAGGAGCTCATCGTCGGGCGCCTGGCCGCCGCGTTTCCAGACGACGCGGTGCTGGGCGAGGAGTGCGGTGCCACCGCCGGACGGTCCGGGCGGCGCTGGATCATCGACCCGCTGGACGGGACGACCAACTACGCGCACGGTCTTCCGATCTTCGCCGTGTCGATCGGGCTCGAGATCGACAAGCGCGTCGAGCTCGGTGTGGTCTTCGACCCGAATCTCGACGAGCTGTTCGTGGCCGAGCGCGGGCGCGGTGCGACGGTCAACGATCAGCCGCTGACCGTCTCGACCGCCGCGACGCTGGACGAGAGCCTGCTGGCGACCGGGTTTCCCTACAACATCCGCGAGGCGAAGGACAACAACCTCACGGAATATGCCGCGTTCAGCGTGCGGGCCCGGGCCGTCCGCCGGATGGGCTCCGCAGTGCTCTACCTGGCGTGGCTGGCCACCGGTCGGCTCGACGGCTACTGGGAGCTACGTCTGGGGCCCTGGGACGTCGCCGCCGGAAGCCTCCTCGTCGAGGAGGCGGGCGGCCGCGTCACGAACTTGACGGGAGGCGCGCTGGACATCGACGCCCCCGCCCTCGTGGCGAGCAACGGCCGCATCCACGACGCGATCCTCGGCGTGCTCGGGGCGAGCCGGGGAGGTGGGCCGACGTGACGCTCTCCGCCGCGAGGCGCCTCGCTCGCTTCGTCGTCGACCTGGAGCTGAAGGAGGTGTCTGCGCCGGCCGTGGAGAAGGCGGGGCTGCTGGTGCTCGACACGCTCGGATGCTGCCTGGCCGCCGCACGGTACGACTTCGGCCGGGCCGCACGCGCGACCGCCGAGCGCCTCGGTGGATCTCCGGAGAGTGCTCTGGTCGGGAGCAGGGTACGGGTGGCGGCGGCCAATGCGGCGCTGGCGAACGCCACGCTCGCTCATGGGCTCGACTTCGACGACACGCGCGAAGACGCCATCGTCCACACCGGCTCGGTCGCCGTCACGACGAGCCTGGCCGTCGGCGAGGCGGCCGGCGCGACCGGGCGGGCGACCCTCGAGGCGATTGTTGCCGGCGTTGAGGTGATGTGTCGCGTGGGCCTCGCGGTGCCCGGCAAATTCCACGCGCGCCACTACTCGCCCACGCGGGCTTCACCGGGCCGGAGACGGTCTTCGAGGGCGAGCACGGCTTCTATCGCGCCTTCGCGGGTGGTTGTGACGAGGCGCGCCTCGACCAGTTGCTCGGGAGCCTTGGAGCCGTCTGGGAGCTCGAACAGCTCACCTTCAAACCTTACCCTTGCGGCTCGATCGCGCAACCCTATATGGACTGCGCCCTCCGCGTTCGTGTCGCTCACGGGGTGCGACCCCAGGACATCGTCGAGATTCGATGCCGCACCGCCGAGGGACCCGTTCCGCGACTCTGGGAACCGCTGGCCGCGAAGCACGCACCGCAGAACGGCTACGCCGCCAAGTTCAGCCTGCCCTATCTCCTGGCGGTGATCTTCACCAGGGGCCGGGCCAGCCTCGCCGAGTTCGAGAACGACGTCGTGGGGGATCCCGAAATCCTCGCCCTGGCGTCACGGGTGGGCTACGAGCTCGATCCGACCATCGACTATCCCCGGCAGTTCGTCGGCCACGTCCGCGTCCGCCTGCAGGACGGTCGCGTGGTCGAGGCGTGGCAGGACCATCCGCGAGGCGGTCCCGACTCTCCGATGAGCCGGGCCGAGATCGAGGCGAAGTTCCGCGGCAACGCGAGCCTCGTCATGTCGGCCGACCAGGCGTCGCGGGTGATCCGGAGCGTCGAGGCGCTCACCACGGAGCCGAGCGTCCGCGGCCTGGTGGAGTCGCTGACACCGTGAGGACCCGCGCGGTCATCCTTCTCCTCAGCTCCCCGCGGACTGCCTATCGGCCTGATCCGGCTCGCTGGACCGACGATTTTGGGGACATCCAAGCGGCATCCCGACACGCGCGGGTGTTCAGCCTGACGCCCGTTTCGCGGTGAGCGACCGCGCGCACAAACGCACGCATGCAGCGGACGCGGCCGAAGTTCAAGTTGTTTGTCAACCTCAAGACCGCAAGAGCGCTCGGGTCACCATCACTCAGTCCGTGCTCGTACGGGCGCGCTATGAGGACGCGTATCGAATCGGCATTAAACGCTGATTTGGACCAGCTGCCGAGGTGCCAGAGTCTCGAGAGTGCGAAGCAGGGACGGGATCAAGGGGCGGAGCGAATCGATCCGGTTCGTGGAGGCGACAAGGACAACCACGGCAATTGGCAAGGCGTTGAGGCTCTGCTGATGGGCGAGATTCTGATCTGCTGTCAAGAAGGCGTCGAACACACCAGCCGCGAGTTGCAGCAGCTCGCCGTTTCGGGTGCCCGTCCAGCCCATCGCCGCGACCGTGCGGACCTCGTGCCTGGGCAGCAGCAGGGCGAGCGGCCGAGGCAAAGATTCATCGAGAAGGATGCGCACCGGCGGTCAGCAGATCTCTAGCAAGTTCGAGAGCCGCGATCGCCTGTTCACGCCGTACGGTGGGGAAATCGTCGAGGAACTGATCCAGCGTGTCACCGGCGGCGAGGTAGTCGAGGAGGTTCTTCACGGGCACCCGAGTTCCGCGGAAGACGGGCGTGCCCCCGAGAATCTCGGGGTCGCTGTGAACGATGGAATCCAACGTCGCCATGCCGTTTATCCTAACATCAATCTAATGACCAAGCGCGTGAGGGGTCGACTATGAAAAAATCTCGCGGCGTTCTGAGCGTACTCGGATTGACCCTCGCGCTCTCCGCCTTCCCGGCGTTCGCGCAGGACGCGCGCGTGGAGGCCGCGAAGAAGGAAGGCAAGGTCGTCTGGTACACGTCCCTGGCCCTGCCGAGTTCCCCGCCGGCTTCAAGGACAGGGACGGCTACTACTACGGCCTGCGCGCCACCGTCAACGTGATCGCCTACAACACAAAGCTCGTCTCGGCGGGCGAGGTCCCGAAAGGCTGGAAGGATCTGCTGGATCCGAAGTGGAAGGGCAAACTGGTGACGGCGCACCCGGGATACAGCGGGGTCATCGCGACGCACGTGCTGGCGCTCGTCCATCTGCACGGCTGGGACTACTTCAAGCAGCTCGCGCAGAACAGGCTCATGCTCGTCCAGTCGGCGGTCGACCCGGCGGGCGTGGTCGCCTCGGGCGAGCGCTCGGTCGCGGTGAACGGGGGCGACTACTACTACTATCAAATGAAGAAGAAGGGGAACCCGATCGAGGTCGTGTATCCGAAGGAGGGCGTGCCGCTCGTCGTGTCCCCCACCGCCATCGCGAGCTTCGCGCCGCATCCGAACGCCGCCAAGCTCTTCACCGACTTCACGTTCAGCCGGGAGCTGCAGCAGGTGATGGCGGACAGCGAGGGCCTCTACACGGGCCATCCCGAAGTGAAGTACCCTAGCGACAAGCCGAAGCTGTCCGAGCTCAAGCTCCTTACGGTGGACGCGGAGGAGCTCGAGAAACGGAACGAAGAGATCAAGAACCGCTTCATCGAGTTCTTCGGAGCCTGACCGGGCCGTGAGCTTCGCGCGTCTCCAGGGCGTCGACCGCTCGCTTCCGATCTGGGTCGCGTCCGCCCTGGCGCTGGTGCTCCTGATGGCACTTCCGCTCGGCTGGTTGGCGTCCCTCAGCGTCGGCAGCGAGACCGGCCCGACGCTCGCCCACTACCGCCGGGTGTTCGCCGACGCGGCGCTGCAGAAGGCGCTCTGGAACACCGTGGTGCTCGCCTTCTGGGTGGGGCTTGCGTCCCTCGCCGTCGGCGCGCCGCTGGCGTGGCTCACCGCGCGCACGGACGTGCCCGGCCGCGGGCTGATCCGCGGTCTTGTCCTGGCCTCGTTCGTGACGCCACCCTTCCTCGGGGCCTTCGCGTGGGTGATGCTGGCCGGCCCCAACGCCGGGTTCGTCAACAAGCTCTGGCGCAGCCTCACCGGCGCCGAGGGCGCGCTGTTCAACATCTTCAGCATGCCCGGGCTCGTCTTCGTCGTCACGATCTACACGTTTCCGTATGTCTACATCATGATCGCCAACACCCTCGCGCTGATCGCCTCGGATCTCGAGGAGGCGGCGGCGATCCTCGGTGCCGGGCGGCTCGCGGTCGCCCGCACGGTGACCCTGCCGATGGTGGCCCCCGCGCTGGTGAGCGGGTTCATCCTGGCGGTCCTGCAGGCGCTCGCCTTGTTCGGCTCGCCGGCGATCCTGGCCATGCCGGCCGGCTTCCACACGATCACCACGCAGATCTGGTCGTTCTTCCACTTCCCGCCGAAGACCGAGATGGCCGCGGCCTTCTCGATGCCGCTGCTCCTGGCCACGGCGCTCCTGCTGCTCGTGCAGAAGAAGCTCCTGGGACGGCGCGGCTACGCGGCGGTCGGCGGCAAGGGCGGGCAGCGTCGGCCGATCCCCCTCGGAGCCTGGCGCTGGCCCGCCTTCTTCGCCGTTCTCGCGATCATGGCCTGTGCCATCTTCCTGCCCTACGGAATTTTGACAAAGGCGGCAGTGTCCCGCGCCTGGGCCCAGCCGCTCACCTGGGACAACCTCACCCTGGCGAACTTCACCTTCACCTTTTTCGAGTACAGCGCGACGCAGGCGGCGATCGTGAACACGCTCGAGCTCGGGGTGATGACCGCCTGCGTCGGCGCGGGGCTCGTCGCGCTCCTGTCCTACATCACGAACCGGAGGCTCATCGTCGGCCACCAGCTGGTGGCGTTCCTGGCCCTGGCCCCCGTGGTCATCCCGAGCGTTGTTCTCGCCGTCGGCCTCTTCATCGCCTACACGCGGCCGCCGCTGCTCCTCTATGGCACGCTCTGGATCCTGTTCATCGCCTACCTCACCAAGGAGATGCCGGTCGGCTATGCGCAGTCCGACGCGACGTTCCGGGCGATCCCGGCCGACCTCGAGGACGCCGGACGAATCCTGGGCGGCGGGCGACTGCGCGTGCTCCGCGACATCACCGCGCCCCTGGCCAAGAGCGGCATCATCGCTGCCTGGTGCTTCATTTTCATCGGCGTCATCCGTGAGCTGTCAGCCTCGATCATCCTGTTCACGCCGTCGACCAAGGTGATGTCGGTGGTGATCTTCGACCTGAAGGAAGAGGGCCAGTTCGGCGCCATCGCCGTGCTCGGCCTCGTGATGCTCTTCATGACCTTCGCGACGGTGGCGCTGGTGCAGCGCGTGCTGGGGCGGGATTTTCTGGGAACGCGGGAGTGAGTCCCCGCGCGCGGCGGCCTGAAGCTTACTGGAAGGCGCGGACGGCGGCGCGGATGAGCACGGGATCAGTCCAGCGTGACAGTCAAGATGGTCCTCGCGATGTTGCCGGCAACGTTCTGCGCTACCACCGTGAGGATGTTCGTCCCGGGATGGAGGACGATCCCGCTGGCCGTCCAGTTCGTCGTCCCGATGGCCATCCCGTTGGCGCCACGGTCGGTGACCCACGCCACCCAGGCCACCCCGGCGTCGTCTGACGCTGTTCCTTCGAGTGTGAAGAAGGGGTTTCCGGTGCTGTAGGTCGGGTCAGAAGTCGGCGACGTAATGGCAACGGTAATGGTGGGCGCCGCCACCTCCACACCGGTGCCGGCCACGGTGGTGGTGGGCCCCGCCACGTCCACACCGGTGCCGGCCACGAGGAGCGAGATGGAGTCTTCGTCAGCAGTGAAGTTGGCATTCGTGCTCACGTTGGCGGAAGCAGTCGGGGTAAAGCGCACCGTCACGGCCTGGGTCGCCATCTCTCCGACGAGCGTGAACGGACTCCCGGACACGATGCTGAAGGGGGCGGAGGCAGACGCACTCCCCGAGACGGTTCCCCCGCGCGTGTTTTGCACGGTAAAGACATGGTCCACGAAGCTTCCGACGTTCACATCCCCAAAACTCACGATGCCGGTCGGGCTCACGGTGAAATCGCCTCGAGCGACGGCACTCGCGCCGATCGAACAGGGGCTCTCGTCGCCGCTCGTGTTCACCGACGTGACCGAAACGTGGTAGAGAGCGCCGGTGCTAAGCCCCGTGAGTCTGACGCTTACTGTGTGGTCCGGCCCAGGGCTTGCCGTCGTGGATGCGACTTGGAAATAGGCCCCTCCGGGACAAGCCGGCGCCGGCCCGTAATACACGCGATACGACGCGAGATCGGTCAGGGGGCTTCCATCGGTATTATCGGTGGGGGCACTCCAGGACGCATTCAGAGCCC
>QHSV01000461.1 GCA_003221655.1 Candidatus Rokuibacteriota bacterium | reverse complement strand
GTCAGCGCTTCGAACTTGCCGAAGGTGATTCGCGAGCCCTGGTCGGGGCTTTCGATGAAGACCTTGCCTGGCCGGCGGCGGGCGTGCGACTCGAATAGCGTGTTGGGGTCGGTGTAGGCGCTGGAGCCCAGGTCACTCACCGGGTGGGATACTGCGCCGGCGAGGACGCCGCCGTCAAGCGAGGCTCGCGTCGCCTTCTTGCGCACTGCTGAGACTTGAAGAAGAATGCTGTGGACATGCACGAAGGCAGGACGACCGAGAATGAGCACAGAGCGCCTGGCGCAGAACGGGAGCTGACGGATGACCGCCAACAGACGAACGTTCGGCAAGGTTTTGTTCGGCACCGCCCTGGCGGTGTGTTCAGTCGTCGTCAATCCAGGGCCAACCGAAGCGGTGGAGGTCGGCGAGCCGGCGCCCGACTTCACGCTGCCGAGTACCACTGGGGCGGATATCTCGCTGAGCGACTTCAAGGGCAAGAAGTTCGTGTTCCTCGAATTTTACGGCGCGGATTTCTCTCCGACCTGAGCGGCGAACCTGTCGGCCAGGAAGGCCAACTACAAGAGCTTTGAGGCCCTCGGTGTCCAGGTCCTCGGCGTCAGCGCCAACACGACCTTCTCCCAGCAGACGTTCGCTGAATCGCTGAAGCTGCCCTACCCGTTGCTCAGCGACTTTCCCGACCGGAAGGCGATCCGCGCCTACGGGATCCTCAATGAGCGAACGATGACCGCGATCAGGACGTTCTTTCTGATCGACCAGCAAGGAGTGATCCGCAAGAAGTGGGTCATCGACAACCCGACGACGACCGTCGTGTACAGCGACATCCTCCTACCGGATATCCGGGCGATTGTCGGGAAACCGTAACGGTGAGGAGGGTCCGCCCGGCGTCGAGACATCTGCTCGCGTGGGCACTGCTCGTCGTAACGCCGTGTAGTTTCGCGCGAGCCGAATCGGCGGTGACGCCGCTCCTCAAACCTCTCGACCTCGTCGATTACGCCTCGCGTGCCGCGCCTCCGCACTTCAGCGGCAGCACCATCGATAGCCGGCGGGTCTCGATGAGGGACCTGCGTGGGAAGGTGGTCCTCATCAACTTCTGGGCGAGCTGGTGCGCGGAGTGTCGTCCTGAGATGCCCGTGCTGGAGCGGCTTCACCGCGAGCTCGCGCCGCAGGGTTTCGCCGTCATTGGCATCAACGCCCGCGAGGGGAGCGAAGTGATCCGGCGCTACGCCAGCGCGCTGGGACTGACCTTCCCACTCGTTCTCGATCGTGACGGCAAGATCAACTCGCTGTACGGTGTGGTGGGCCTTCCGACGACCTTCCTCGTCGGCCGAGATGGTCGCGCTGTCGCCCTCGCTGTCGGGCCTCGCGAGTGGGCGAGCACGCCAGCCCGCTCGCTCATTCAAGCGCTGCTCGCCGAGCCCGCGCCACCCCCGGGCGCGCCATGATGGGACTTCGCCTCCTTCTTCTGGTACTCGGAATCATCCTCGCGGTCTACGGACTGAGCGGCAGCGCCGCCGAGGCCCAACGGACCGCCCGCCCGGTCCAAATCGGCGCGCTGACCGAATCCTGGGGTCCGACGCCAGCCATCGTCGGGTTGCGGGATGGCCTGCGGGCGCTTGGGTACAGCGAGGACAAGGACTTCACGATCGGCGTGCGCTTCACGCAAGGCGAGAGCGCCGAGCTTCTGGCGGCGGCGCGCGAGCTTGTCCGGAGCGGTGCGGACATCATCGTGACGACTGAAGGAGGCAATACGGCGAAGGCTGCGCAGATGGCGACCGATCGCATCCCCATCGTCTTCATCGGTGGGGGCGATCCCGTGGAATTGGGACTGGTGAAGAGCCTGGCGCGCCCGGGTGGCAATCTCACGGGAATCGCTTCGCTCGACGTCGAGCTCGCCCCGAAACGGTTGGAGATCTTCCGGGAGCTGGTTCCCGGCCTGAAGCGTGTCCTCCTCGTCTACGACGCGACGAACAAGCACGCCGTCGAGCAACTGGCACCGTACCGCGCCGCCGCGTGGAACCTCGGCCTCACGTTCGTGGAGCGGCCGGTGCGGAGCCAGGAGGAAGCGGGAGCGGTTATCAGCGGACTCCGGAGAGGCGACGTGGACGGAATCTTCGCGCCCCGGGTTCTGTCCCTGAACATCCCCGGCTTCATCGTGGCCACCTCCGCCAAGGGCACGTTCCCAACGATGTTCCAGGCCGCGTTCTTCGCGGAGCGGGGCGGGCTGGCCAGCTACGGCGCCACCGACGGGGACTTGGGCCGCCTGGCGGCGAGGCTCGTCGACAGGATCCTCAAGGGCGCCAAGCCGGCCGACCTGCCGGTCGAGCAGCCGACGAAGTTCGAGCTCGTCATCAATGTAAAGACCGCCAAGGCGCTCGGTCTCACGATCCCGCAGTCACTGCTGCAGCGGGCGGATCGACTCATTCAGTGAGGGTTACAGAAAGGAGCCAGTCATCATGCCGCGCGTGACGCCCATCACCACCAAGGATCAAGTGGCCCCCGAGCACCGGCCGGTCTTCGACGCGGTCGCGGAGGGCCGCGGCAGCGTGCGCGGCCCCTTCAGCATCATGATGTACAGCCCCCCGATGTGTGAGCGGGTGCTCAACACCAGCAACTTCCTGCGCTTCCAGTCGTCGGTGAAGCCCAAGGAGGGCGAGCTGGCTATCATCGCGACCGCCCGGGAAAAGGATTGCCCGTTTGTTTGGGCCGCGCACGTGACGCTGGCCCGCAAGGCCGGCACGCGCGAAGAAGCCATCAGCGCGGTGCGAGATCGGAAGGACGTGGGCGGCCTCGCGCCCGACGAGCGAGCGATTGTTTCCTATGTGCGCCAGCTGCTGCGAACCAACCGCGTGGAGCAGACGGTGTTCGACGCGCTGAAGGATCGCTACGGCGTGCCGTGGGTCGTGGAGCTGACGGGGATCATCGGCCACTACGGTCTCGTGACGGGCCTGCTCAACGCCTTCGAGATGACGCCGGCGCTCGACGCCGAGCAGCTGCCTGTCTAGGCCAAGCATGCGAATCTCGCGGAGATGTCGATGCCGAACGACATGGCGATGAGAAGAGTCCCGACGCTCCTGGGCGTGCTGCTCCTGCTGGCGGTCGGGC
>QHSV01000460.1 GCA_003221655.1 Candidatus Rokuibacteriota bacterium | reverse complement strand
TCCGCCGGCGGTAACCCGAACCGCGCGGGTGCCAGGGTGGCGCCGGGGTCGATGAGGATGCCCGTCCGTCCGACCTCGACGTACGTCGCCATCGAGCGCACGCCGAGTGACTCGGCGGCCAACGGAATCACTTTCATGCGCGGAATCTCAACCTAGCGCAAGGACCCGTTCCCGCGACGGGGCAACGGACACCGCGCGCCTGGATGGAGCCCAGCCGCCGCGGGGCAGCGAGCGCGTGCCGCGTGGTCCGGCGGTCCCTACCGCGCTCGCCCGTCGGCCTGTCCCCGGTGAGCGTTAGATGCAACGGCCGCCGTCAACCTCAACGCACGTGCCGGTGATCATCGCGGCGTCGTCCGAGGCCAGGAACACGGCCGTGCGCGCCAGGTCCTCGGGCTGGTTGAGGCGTCCCAGCGGCACGGTGGCCACGTAGCGGGCGCGCCCCTCCTCGTCCACCACCCGCTTGCCCATGAACGTGGGCAGCATCGGAGTCTCGGTCGCCACCGGAGCGATGGAGACGACGCGGACGCCGTGGCTCGCGGCCTCGAGTGCCAGGCTCTTCGTCAACGTCACCACGGCTCCCTTCGACGCCGCGTAGGCTTGCACCCCAGGCCGGGGCCGGATCGCGGCGGTCGACGCGGTAATCAGGAACACGCCCCGGTGCGCTTTCTTCATCACCGCCAGCGCGTACTTGGCGCCGAGCCACACGCCCTTGACGTTCACCGCCATGATGCGATCGAAGACGGCCTCATCCACCTGCTCGACATTTTCGGGCGCCTGGGGGACGCCCGCGTTGGCGAAGAAGATGTCGAGGCGCCCCCACGCGGCGAGCGCCTTCTCGACGATCATCTGATTGTCGGCGGCCCGCGTGACGTCGGCGCGCACGGCGAGCGCCTGGCCGCCCGCCTTCTCGATCTGCTCGACCGTCGCCTTGGCACCGGCCTCGTTGACGTCCACCACGACCACCCGCGCGCCTTCCCGTGCCATCGCCAGCGCCGAGGCGGCGCCGATGCCCGAACCCCCTCCGGTGATCACTGCGACCCTTCCGTCGAGTCTCATGCCTAGCCCCTCAAGATACCGTCGTTACGGAACAAATTCAGCCGCCTCCCCTGCCACCGGAACCGGACCAGGACGACGCGGCCACGTCGGAAGACGATGCCCTCCTGCTCGAGCAGGATGCGCTGAGTCATCATTCCCGACATCCGGGAGCGACGGCTGATGCCGCCCTGCGCGTTGACGACGCGGTGCCACGGAACGCCGTCGGCCCGGCGCAGCGCCTGCCCCACCGCCCGTGCCGAGCGCGGCCGTCCGAGAAGCGTCGCAAGCTGGCCGTACGTGGCGACGCGGCCGCGCGGGATCTTCTTCACCAGCTTGAGCACGGCCGCCCGGAAGCTCACGCGGGCGCGGCGCCCGTCTGCAGCTCGTAGAGCCTCGCGTAGAGACCGCCGCGCCGCAGCAGCTCCGCGTGGGTTCCTTCCTCGTGGACCTGTCCGCGGTGCAGCACCAGGATCCGGTCGGCCGCGTGCACTGTCGAGAGCCGATGCGCGATCGTGATGCTCGTGCGGCCCGCAAGGAGTCCCGTCATTGCCTGCCGGATGAGCGCTTCGGATTCAGGATCGACGCTCGACATCGCTTCGTCCAGGATGAGAACGGCCGGATTGTACACGAGGGCCCGGGCGATGGCCAGCAGCTGGCGCTGGCCGTGGGAGACATTCGCGCCACGCTCGCCCAGCAGCTCGCCGAGCCCCTTCGGCAGATCGGCGACGAAGCCCGCGCGGGCGGTCTCGAGGGCTCGCGCCAGCTCCAAGGGCGACACGGCGCCGTCGGCGCCGAGGCGCAGATTCTCCTCGACAGTCCCCGCGAACAGGACGCTGTCCTGGAAGATGATGCCGACGTGACGGCGCAGGCTCGCCAGCTCCCACTCGCGGACGTCGACGCCGTCCACGAGGACGCGGCCCAGCCGTACGTCGTAGGAGCGGTTCAGCACGCGGGCGCAGGTCGTCTTGCCTTCGCCGGTCGCGCCGACGATCGCCAGTCGCTCGCCCGGCGCGACGCTGAAGGAGCAGTCGCGCAGCACCCAGTCGTCCGCGTCGTACGCGAACCACACCGCGTCGAGCTCGACCGCCGGCGAGCCCGACCGCGCCGGCCGTGGGCCAGGAGCGGGCGGCGAGACGATCGCCGGCTCGCGGTCGAGCAGGCCGAAGATCCGCTCGGAGGATGCCATCGCCCACTGCATCACCGTGTACTTCGCCCCGAGGTCGCGGATCGGCAGGAAGAAGCGATTGGTGTACTGGATGAACGCGACCAGCCCGCCGAAGGTGAGCGATTCGGCAACGATCCGCTCGCTCCCGTACCAGATCAGGAGGGCGAGCGCGATCGAGCCCAGCGCCTCCACCGTCGCGTAGAGCGAGGCCTCCCACCTCATCGAGCCGAACAGCGCCCGGCGATAGTCGGTGTTGAGGCGCCCGAACCGCTCGCGCTCGTGGCGCTCGCGCACGAAGAGCTGGATCACCGGCATGCCCTGGAGCGACTCCTGGAGGAAGCCGTTGAGGCGCGCGAGCCGCCGGCGGACCTCGCGATAGGCGTCGCGCGCGTTCAGGCGGAAGTAGACGGCCACGAGCACGAGGATCGGCACGATGGAGAACGTCACCAGGGCCAAGCGCCAGTCGATCCAGAGCATCACGGCCACGACCGCGATGAGCGTGATGACGTCGGCCACGACGGCGAAGAGGCCTGACGTGAACGCCTCGCTCACCGCCTCCACGTCGTGGAGCACCCGGGTCATCAGCCGCCCTACCGGGTTCCGGTCGAAGAATCGCGCCTCCAGACGCAGGAGGTGGTCGAAGATCGCCGCACGGAGATCGTGGATGACCCGCTGGCCCGTGAGCTGCATCAGGTACGCTTCCAGGGTCCGGAGGGCGTAGA
>QHSV01000459.1 GCA_003221655.1 Candidatus Rokuibacteriota bacterium | reverse complement strand
GTTCCTGCTGGTCCCGTTCGTCAGCTCGGCGTGGTCGTTCGTGGGCCTCGTGATCGCCCGGGACTTCTTCGGCGCTGCCGCCGCGCCGGCGCAGGCGGCCGTCGTCGAGCGCGTCTATCCGCGAGCCCAACGCGGTCGCGCCCTGGGCCTGGTCCGGATGGCCGGCGCGGTCCTGGGCATCGGGCTGGCCCTCGCCGCCGGCCAGCTCTTCGAGCGCGTGGGCTACCGCTGGATCTTCGTCGCCGCCGCGCTGCTGGGAATGGCCGCGAGCCTGCGCCAGCGACGGCTCGCTGTCCCGGAG
>QHSV01000458.1 GCA_003221655.1 Candidatus Rokuibacteriota bacterium | reverse complement strand
TACATCGCCTGGAGCCCGTGGGTGCTGGTGGCGAGCTCGGTCACCGACTCGCTCCTGGCGGTCGGGCTCGAGCTCGTGTGGATGATGGCGGTCATCGATGTCGCGGGGCCGCAGCGGACGGCCCAGTACGTCGCGATCGGCGCAACCCTGGCCGGAGTCCGCGGCGTCGTGGGACCGCTCGTCGGGGGGCTGCTGATCCACGCCTTCGGCGTCCACGCCGTGTATCTCGTCGCGGCGATCCTGACGCTCTCGGGGGCGTGGCTCGTCGGTCGGGAGCTGCGCATTCGCATCCCCGCACCCGCCCTCACGCGATGAGCCGGACGACGCCGGGAACCAGCGCTCGGCAGATTTCGGCTCGGCGCGAGGGGCGGCGTATACTCCCACCCATGAAGGGAACACTGACGACCGCCGCCGCCGCGATGCTGCTGCTCGCCGGCTCGCCGGCGTGGGCCGGCCCCACGGACCAGCTTCGCGAGTACA
Source organism: Candidatus Rokuibacteriota bacterium (assembly GCA_003221655.1). GTDB lineage: Bacteria > Methylomirabilota > Methylomirabilia > Rokubacteriales > CSP1-6 > AR31. The sequence continues at coordinate 2,159 of QHSV01000458.1, read as the reverse complement.
CCGACCAGGTGATCAAGGTCCTCGACGATCCGGCCCTCGCGCGGCAGGATCGCCGCGCCGCGGTTCGGAAGATCGCGCACGAAGCGTTCGACGTCACGGAAACGGCCAAGCGCGTGCTCGCCCGCCACTGGCAGGCCCGCACGCCCGCGGAGCGCGAGGAGTTCACGCAGCTCTTCGCCGATCTCCTCGAGCGGACCTACATCGCGCGGATGGACGAGTACGGCGGGGAGCGGATCCGGTACGTCGGCGAGTCGATGGACGGCGAGCTGGCCACGGTCCGGGCCCGCATCATGACGCGGGCGGGCACCGAGGTGCCGGTCGAGTCGCGGATGGTCCGCCGGGGCGAGCGATGGCTGATCTACGACGTCCTCATCGAGAACGTGAGCCTCATCGCCAACTACCGTTCGCAGTTCGACCGAATCGTCCGAGCGAACTCGTACGAAGAGCTGATTCGGCGGCTCAAGAACAAGCGGGACGAGTTCCTCAATGAGTCGACGCCGCGCGCCCGGCGTTCCTCGGGATAGCCGCGATCACCTGCCCCCGGTAGCAACGGTCATCGTAGTTTGATAGATTTGGAAATGTGAAGACGCTACCGCTCGCTCGGCTGCAGGCTCGCGAGGAACACGTCGAGGCGTTCAAGGCGCTCGCCCACCTGACGCGGTTGCAGATCTTCTTCTTCCTGGTCCGGCAGGGGCGCGACGTACCCGCCGGCGAGATCCAGGCCGAGCTGGAGATCCCGGGGCCGACGCTCTCGCACCATCTCGACCTTCTCCGCCGGGCCGGGCTGGTCCAGAGTCGTAAGGAGGAACGCTTCGTCTACTACTCGGCCCGCCCCGACACGGCCTCGGAGCTGGTCCGCCTGCTGACCGCCTGCTGCTGATGCACCGCGCGGGGACCACGGCAGCGACGATCCCGGTGGAGGTCGCCTCCTGGGTCACGAAGTTCGTCGGCGGCGACGGCTCGGGCCGGCGCGTCATGGACGAGCCTCTGACCCCCGGCGCGACGGTCAGGAGTGTGCTCGAGAGCCTCTCGGCGAGGTTCCCGGAGCTGCAGCGGGCCCTCTGGCACGGCAAGGAGCTGGGCGAGCACATCGAGGTGCTCGTCAACGATGCGGTGCTCGGCGTCGAGCACACCCTCGACTCCCCCCTCCGGCCGGGAGACCAGATCACGCTCCTCGCCCAGTTCATGGGCGGGGAATGACCTGCCGCCCCCGAACGGGCGCGGTTGGATGAAACGGGCCTGTCGGACAAGACGAGCGGGTCGGAGCCACGCGCCAACCGGGTGCATCGGATGACACGGGCCGGTCGGGTGAACCGGGCGTGTCGGAGCCACCCGCGCCTGCCTCAGGCCACCCTCGCTAGAGCCGTTCTCAAGCTCCGATAAATGGCCACCTACCAGATCATCGCCTGGAAGGACGTTCCGGCCATGGTCGAGGCGCGCGACGAGACGGAGACCGTCACACGCCCGCTGAGTGATCGGTTCCAGCAGCTCATCGACTCCGTGGCGATGCAGCTCGGCCTTCAAGATCAGGATGCGTATCTCGACCTGTGGGCCCGCGGCGCCGCGCAGGAGCGGCCCGGACGCGCGGCGGAGGTCGCCGACGCAATCGTGGCGGAGCTCGAGGCGCGATTCCCGGAGTTCATCTCGCACGCATTCCAGCGTCCTTGAAAGGCGACGGCTGGCTCTTCGCCGTCTGCGCCGCGCGGACCTGCATGACCTCCGTGTTCATGACCTACGCAGCGGCGTTGCCGGTGCTCCGGACCGAGTGGGAAATGTCGGCGACCGCTGCCGGGTCGATCTCGACGGGCTTTCAAGCCGGCTACGCCGTCGCGCTGGTCGCGTTCTCGTCGCTGGCCGATCGCATCGGCGCGCGCCGAGTGTTTCTCGGGTCGGCGTGGCTCAGCGCGGTCTCGGCGCTCGCGTTCGCCTTCTGGGCGCGCTCGTACACGACGGGGCTCCTGCTCTCCACGCTCATGGCGCTCACCCAGGGGGGCACCTACACGACGGCGATCATGCTCATCGCCGACCGCTACCCGCCGGAGCGCCGCGGGGCCGCGGTCGGCTGGCTGATCGCCAGCTCGTCCGCAGGCTACGCGCTGTCGCTGCTGCTCTCGGGCTGGGCGCTCGCGTGGGGCGGATACGCGACCTCGTTTTTCGCG
>QHSV01000096.1 GCA_003221655.1 Candidatus Rokuibacteriota bacterium | reverse complement strand
GAACCCTCAGGCCAACCTGGATCTCCTCGAGCTCATGTACGTCTGCCTCGAGTTCGGCTTCGAAGGGCGATATCGGATCGCCGAGGGCGGCCAGCGTCAGCTCGAGGCGATCCGCCAGCGGCTCCTCATGATCATCCGGAAGCAACGCGGGGAGTACGAGCGTCACCTCTCTCCGAACTGGCGTGGCGTCGCGGGTGTCGCCCGCCGGCGGCTCGGCTGGTTGCCGCTCTGGGTCATCGGGGCGGTCACGGCCGTGGTGCTGCTCGGCGTCTACGTGGGCTTCGACTGGAGTCTGGGCCGGGCCTCCGACAAGCTCGCGGCGGAGATCGCCGGCCTTCGCGTCGCCGCGCCCGTGGCGCCCAGGGCAGCAGCGGCGCCGAGGCTGGCGACATACCTCGCCGACGAGATCCGGCGCGGGCTCGTCAAGGTCGACGATCACATCGACCGGAGCGTGGTCACCATTCTGGGTGACGGGCTGTTCAAGCCCGGCGAGGCCACGGTCAGCGCCGACGACCAGTGGCTCCTCAACCGGATCGCCAATGCCCTCAGGAGTGTGCCCGGTCAGGTCGACGTGATCGGCCACACCGACAACGTGCCGATCCGCACGCTGCGCTTTCCGTCGAGCTGGGAGCTCTCCCGGGCGCGTGCAGAGTCGGTCGCGCGGCTCCTGGCAGCCGGCGTGGGCCCGGGGCGCATACGCGCAGACGGCCGGGGGGAGGCGGAGCCGGTCGCGGCCAACGACACGCCCCAGAACCGGGCCAGGAACCGCCGGGTCGAGATCACCCTCTACGTACCCGCAGGCGACACATCCGCGGCGGCGTCAAGCCCGTCCCCGCGGACGCCATGAGGTCCGTTCTCGCGATCTTGAAACTGATCTTCAACCGCTGGGTGCTGCTCGCCATCGGTCTGCTCGCGCTCGCCATCCTCGTCTGGTGGATCGGGCCCGCTATCGCGATCAGCGACTTTCGCCCATTCGAAGCGGAGTGGGTGCGCGTGCTGCAGATCGCGCTGATCGTGCTCGCGCCCGTCGCGCGGCTGGTCTGGAGATACGTCAAAGCCAGGCGCGCCAATGCGGCGCTGACGCGCGGTCTCCTCCAGCAGATACCGGCGGGAGGCGAGATCCGCGCTGACGCGTCGGCGGAAGAGACGGCGCAGCTCCGCAAGCGCTTCGAGGAAGCGCTCGGGCTCCTGCGGAGGCTCCGCTTCGGCACCGAGCGGCCCTCGCTGTGGGCCCGCATCCGCGCGCTCGGCTCACAGCAGCACCTCTACAATCTGCCGTGGTACGTCTTCATCGGCGCTCCCGGGGCCGGCAAGACGACCGCGCTGATCAACTTCGGGCTGCGCTTTCCGCTCGCGGACCGACTCGGCCGCGAGGCCGTCCGCGGTGTGGGCGGTACCCGCAACTGCGATTGGTGGTTCACCGACGAGGCCGTGTTCCTCGACACGGCGGGGCGATACACGACCCAGCAGAGCGACCGCGCCGTCGACGCCTCGGCTTGGCAGAGCTTCCTCCAGCTCCTCAAGAAATCCCGGCCGCGCCGCCCCATCAACGGCGTGCTGGTCACGGTGAGCGTGGGTGACCTTCTGCAGCAGTCGCCGGCGGAGCGCGAGGCGCACACCCAGGCCCTGCGCGTGCGCGTGCAGGAGCTCTACCAGATCCTGGGCGTGCGCATTCCCGTCTACGTGCTGGTGACGAAGACTGATCTTCTCGCCGGGTTCAGCGATTTCTTCTCCGCGTTCGGCAAGGAAGAGCGCGGTCAGGCCTGGGGTTTCTCGCTTCCCTTTGGGAAAGAAGGGCTCGACCCCGCCGCCATGTCGGCCGAGCTTCAGCGCCTGGAGGGGCGCCTGTACGATCGTCTGCCCGAGCGGCTCGAGGAGGAGCACGATCCGGCGCTACGGGCTCTGCTCTACGGCTTCCCCCAGCAGTTCGCCTTGCTGCGCGACCGCCTCGTCCAGTTCGTCGATGCGGCCTTCGCTCCGAGCCGGTTAGAAGCCACGCTCGTCTTCCGCGGCGTCTATTTCACGAGCGGCACGCAAGAAGAAAGTCCCATCGACCGTATGCTCCTGCCCGCTCAGCACCCGACCGGCCGGAGCTACTTTCTCACTCGGCTCCTGCGCGAGGTTGTGTTCCCCGAGGCCGGCCTCGGGGGGACCGACCTCCGCCGGGAGCGCCGCCGTCAATGGCTGCAGGTCGGAGCGGTGGCGGCATGTGGGGCCGCGCTGGTGGTCCTCACGCTGGCCTGGTGGGTCAGCGCCTCGCACAACCGGCGCTATCTCGCGGAGGTCAGAGTGCAGCTAGACGAAGTACAGAAACAAGTGACGGTGGTCCGCGCCGGCGCCCGAAGCGACCTCGCGGCTTTACTGCCGACGCTGACCGGTGTGCGCGCTCTCGCCCAGACACGCGCAACGCCGGATGCTTCCGTGCCCTGGTCGTGGCGCTTCGGTCTCTACCAGGGCCGCAAGCTCGAGGCGGCCACCGACGCTGCATACCGCCGGATGCTTCAGGACACCTTCCTGCCGTCGCTGGCCACGTATCTCGAGCAGTACCTCCGTCAGGAAGCCCCCGGCAGCCAGGAAGAGTCTTACGAGGCGCTGAAAACCTACATCATGCTCCACGACCCCAAGCATCTCGACGCCGAGGCCGTCTGGCGCTGGTATCAGACGCGAGGCGAGCAGGTGCTGGGTCCCGAGGTCGCGCTCAAGACCTTGAAGCCGCATTTCGACGCCCTCTACGACCGAGGGTGGGTGGATCCGATCGTGCCACGAAACGACGGGCTGATTACCCGCGTGCGCTCCGCGATCGGCCGCGACTCCCTCGCGAACCGCGTCTACGCGCGACTCAAGCGGGAACCGGTCGAAGATCTTCGGGAGTTCACCATCCCGGACAAGGCCGGTCCCAACGCCCTGTTGGTCTTCGAGCGTGAGAGCAAGCAGCCGATGACCAGGGGCGTGCCGGGCCTCTACACCAAGGACGGCTACTACAAGCATTTCGCCGGACGCGTCGAGGTGAACACCCTTCAGTTGGCCGACGAGGAGACGTGGGTGTTGGGGACGGCCCGGGGCTCGGTCGTGTCGGCCACCGAGGCGGTGAGGCGGCTCTACCTGGAGGACTACCGCCGCATCTGGCGGCAGTTCATCAGCGACATCATCATCATTCGCGATCGTGACCTCAACAGGTCGATCGAGATCACCCGCGTCCTCTCGGCGCCGGACACCCCGCTGAAGCCGCTGATGAAGGCCTTCGAGCGCGAGACGACGCTCTCGATCCCGCCCGACCGCGAAGGATTGGCCGGCAAGGCGCAAGAGGACGCGGGCAGAGCTCGTCAGACCGTCACGGGCATTGCCACGAGCTCGCTCGAGAAGTTCCTCGTCGACGACCAGTTCGAAGACGTCCGCAAATTCGTCAGCGGCCCGGGCAGGAACGCACCGGCTCCGATCGATGGCTTGCTCCAGCTTCTGAACGAGGCCTACCAGTGGATGATGGCGGCCAAGGCCGCCCTCGACACGGGCCAGTCAGCGCCCCTGACCGACGCCGCCAACAAGCTCCGCGCGGAGGCCTCCCGGCAGCCCGAGCCTCTGCGCTCGATGCTCCAGGGGTTGGCGGAAGGTGGCACGCGGGCGACGGTGGGAAAGACGCGGGAAAGGATCGACGCCGAGCTGCGGGCGCAGGTGGCCGACTTCTGCGTCCAGGCGACGGGTGGCCGCTACCCTTTCGTGCGCACCAGCGCACAGGACGTGACGCCCGAAGACTTCGCGCGCCTCTTTGCGCAGCGTGGTCTGCTCGAAGGGTTCTTTCAGAAGTATCTGGCGCAGCACGTCGACACCAGTCAAATGCCCTGGCGGTTCAAGGATCCCGCCATGGGGCAGTCGGCGGCGCTCGCAGAGTTCCAGCGTGCACAAGTCATCCGCGACGTCTTCTTCCGCGGTGGCGACAGCGCTCCGAGCATCCAGCTGGAGTTCAAGCCGGTGGAGATGGACGCCTCGATCCAGCAGTTCATCCTGGACGTGGATGGAAAGCTCGTGAAGTATTCTCACGGGCCCCAGATCGCAGTCCCCGTGCAGTTCCCCGGCCCCGGGGGCCGGAGCCTGGTGCGCGCGTCCATCTCGCCGCCGCCGGCCTCGGGCTCAACCGGCGTGAGGTTCGAGGGCCCGTGGGCGCTCTTCCGCATGTTCGACGGTGTCCAGATTGCCGAGACCAGGCAGTCGGAGCGGTTCGTCGCGACGATCAACGTCGAGGGTCGCCGCACGGTCTTCGAAATCTTCGCCTCGAGCGTGCGTAACCCCTTCCGCCTGCCCGAGCTCAGTCAGTTCCGCTGCCCCACGGCCCTGTGACCGCGGACCCGCACCACCCGATTGCTGGATGGTACGGGAAGCTGCCGCAGATCCCGAGGGTGCCGTGGGGGACGCTGCGTGCCTTGTCCTCCGTCGAGGCCTTCGGACCCCTGGCCGAGGGAGAAGCGCTGCTCGCCTGGGGCGAGAGCACGGGGTGGAAGGGGCTCTGGTGGACTCGCGGTCGCGCGGACGGCGACTCGCTGATGCTGGGCTGCGCCGGGCTGCCGACGACGGAGGAGTTCGGTCGGCTCCTCGAGAGTCGCGCGTCGCGCGCGACTCGCTGAACGCTCTACCGCTTCTCGCCACGCAGCTGCTTGACTTGGGCCTCGTAGGCCCCGCGGAAGGCCTTTCCGAAGGGCGCGTTGAAGTCCTCCCGGGCCTCGCCGGAGGCGGCCGGAGGCTCTCAGGCCCGCCGGCCCGCCCCCTCAGTGCCCCGCGCCGGAGACCGAGACTCCCTCGAACGTCGCAAGGCGCTTGGCCAGCGGCGTGTTGCGGCTCCGGCCGACTCGCACCTGCCCGTCGATGATCACGCAGGAGATCCCGGGAATGTCCCCCCGGGCGATCGCGGTCAGCGCGTCGGGCGCGAGCGATGCCGACGGCGCGTCGCACACGACCAGGTCGGCCGGGGCGCCGATCACGATCGTTCCCGTGCCCGCCGAGAGGCGAAAGGCGCGGGTGTTGTTCCCGGTCGCCAGGGCGATCACGAGCTCCGGCGGGAGATCGCCCAGCGACGCGAGCTCGCATACGCTCTTCATGACGCCCATGGGCATGACGCCCGTGCCCGTCGGCGTGTCGCTGGCGACGCACACACGCGCCAGCGCGCCGGCTTCGCGAGCCCGCTTCACGATGTAAAGGGTCGCGCGAAGGTTGCCCGCCTGGACGACCTGCAGCGCCATCTCCGTCTCGCGGATGATCTGATCGATCCCTGCCTCGTCGAGCGACGTCGTGCCACCGTTCACGTGGCCGCAGACATCGGGCCGCAGGTGCAGCAAGACGTCGTGGCTGATTGGGCTCGAGCCCGGGATGGACGTGCCGCCGCTGTGGGACATGACGCAGAGGCCGTGCTTCTGGGCGCGGCGCACCTCCGGCTCGCCGTCCCTCGGCTGCGCGTAGCCGCCGAAGCCGTACTTGGCGTGGCGGACCCCGTGCTTCGCCATCTCGGCGAAGTCCTCGTCGGTGAGCCCGGGCTCGAGCACCACCGACCCCGCGTTGACCTTCATGCCGTTCGGGTGGAAGTGCTCGAAGCACTTCGCCGCGGCGATGGCCAGCGCCTTGGCGGCGGCCGGATCGTGCGGTCGGCCGGGCGCGTGCACGCCCTCGCCCGCCGAGACCACCGACGTGATGCCGCCGTGCACGTAGGAGTCGAGAAAGTCCACGGTCTTCTGGCGCGGTGTGTAATCGCCGAGCACGACGTGACAGTGCGAGTCGATGAGGCCGGGGATGACCGTCGTCCCTCGGCAGTCGACGACCACGTCGGCGCTCCCGGCCCCGGTCCGGGAAGTGTCTCCGACCGCCGCGATCCGTCCGTTCTCGACCAGAATCGCCTCGGCATCGACGCGCGGCGCCGCGAGTATCCCGGTCGCCACCGCGCCGATGTTGACCAGACCCAGCGTCGGCATTAGCGTCCCGTCCGCGAAATCACGTCAGCACCCGGTGACAGGCCGACGGGCGTGGCGGGCGGGCGCGCCGCGCTCGTCGAGATGACGCAGACGCAACGCTAGTACTCGCCGAGGCAACGGTCGACCAGATTTTTGGCAGCGTCCCAGTCGTAGGATTTGAACATTCGCCGGTTCACGACGGGCTGCGACGCCGAATAGAACATCTCGTACTGGAGCTGGCGGCCAGCGAACTCGGTGCCGACGAAATCCCAGATGAGCTTCACGAGCTTGATGCGCTCACGCGCGCCCGCGGCGGCCGACCGGTAGTAGCGTTCCGTGTCGGCGCGGGTCTCCGCGCTGGTGAACGCGGCCTCCGAGGACGGCACGGTCTGGAACGCACCGCCGGCCAGCTCGCGGAGCGTCCGCAGCATGTCGACGATGAGCCTCCGCTGGAGTCCCATGCCGGCGTAGATGTACTGCGGGTGCGGCCGCGCCACGCCGCCGGTGACCAGGGGAAAGCGCTCGGCGGCCTTTACCAGCGCGTCGAACGCCGCGCAGAGCGACGCGATGTCGCCGCCGAGCGTCGCCTGGACTCCCGGGTCGCCTTGCGCCGTCTGAACCTCGGCGAGCCGCATCGCAAGGCCGGCCATGAACTCGAGCTTGACCCCGAACCGCACGAGGGCCTGGAAGTTCGCGGTCGTGTGTGAGGGCGAATCGTGGAACTGGGCATTGACCAGGTCCACGTTCCGGTAGATGAAGACCTGCTCCCAGGGCACGAACACGTCGTTGAAGACGACGGTCGTGTCGACCTCGTCGAACCGGGACGAGAGCGGATAGTCGAAGACGCTCGTCGACATCGATGCGTACGGGCGCCGCGGATAGAGACGGAGCCCTTCCGCGTTCATCGGCATGACGAGGGAGATCGCGTAGTCCTCGTCGCCCGGGACCAGCGGCGTGATGTAGGAGACGAAGAGCCAGTCGGCCATCGTCGCCGACGTGGCGATGGCGTGGGCCCCGCGCACGACGACGCCGCCGGCGGTCTCCCGAACCACCCCCGGATGCAGGAACGGCTCGGGGTGGCGATGGGCCGGCTGCGATCGGTCCACTTGCGGCGGCACGATCGCGTAGGTCACGTAGAGATCCTCGTCGCGCGCGCGCTCGTAGAAGCGCACGACGTTGTCGCCGAAGCTCGCACCGCCGCGGTCAAAGAGGTGTCGCCAGGCGGAGAAGGCCGTGAGCACGCACGCGACATGGTCGGGTGTTCGCCCCATCAGGCCGAACGACGGCTCGGCCCAGAACCGGTGGACTCGCCGCCGGGCGCCGAGGTCCTCCACCGAGCGCGGGACGAGCCACATGTTGCTGTGACGTGCTCCGGTCGACGGGTCGGCGAAGGTCAGCGCCGGCTCGCCCGCCGCGGCCTTCGCGCGGTCGTAGGTCTCGGCGATGCGCCGGATCGGCTCGACGAACGCCGGGTGCTTGGTGACGTCGTCGATCCGCTCGCCATCGAGGTACACGGACCGCCCGTCCCGGAGACTCGCGACGTACGCGTCACCGTTGCGCATGAGCGGGCCAACCTTGCCACAGCCGGCGAATAATGACAAACCCCGGGCGGCGATGATACTGTCCGGCCCCGTGAGGCGCCCGCCCCTCGCCGTCGTCCTCGTCGCCATCGCGATGCTCGCGCTTGGAGAGACGGCCGGCGCCGTGATGTCCCGGCTCAAGCCCGAGATCCAGCGTTACGCCGCCGCGCGCGTCACCGCGAACGCGCAGGCGCACGGTTTCTCGGGCTCGGCCGAGTACGACGACGAGGTGCGGAACCGCGCGATCTTCGCCGCGGAGGCTGGGCTCTCGTTCTTCCACATCCACGCCGAGGGCGTGGGGCTGGTGCTCTTCTTCGCGAGCACGCTGGCGGCGGCGACCGTGCCCTGGCGCCGCGTGCGGGCCGCCCTCTATCTGCTGCTGACGCTCGGCGGGCTCTTCCCGCTGGGGTATGTCGTCTACGGCGCCGCCGTGCTGGAAGTCGGGCGCGACGCCGGGATCGAGCTGGCCGAGCGCTGGATCCTCACGCCGCTCGGCATCGCGGCGATCGCCGGTCTGGTCGGCCTGCTGCTCGTCACCGCGCGCCGACACGCATGACCGTCGCCGCCGAGCCCCACCCCTGGCACGTGCCGCCGCGGTGGGTGCTGCTGGTCGCCGTGCTCTCGATCGTGTGCGCGGAGGTCGGCGGCGCCTCGATGGCGCGCTTCAAGGTCGAGCTGACGCGCTGGGCCCGCGACGCGATGCTGGCCCGGCCCGCGGTCCACGGCCTCGTCGGCGTCCGCGACGTGGACGAGCGAATCCTCGACGAGGCGCTCGTGAAGTTCGACGCCGGGCTGAGGCTCTTCCACATGCACGCCGAAGGAATGGGATTGGTGATCATCGCGACCACGATGGTCGCGGCCACGGTGGCCCGGGCCGGGGTCGCCCGCCGGGTGATCATCGCCCTTCTCACGACAGGCGGGGCGGGCTATCCTGTCGGCTACCTCGTATGGAGTGCCCTGATTCCCGCGTACGGCCTGGAGCGAGCAAAGACGATCGCCGAGTGGCTCGTCTGGATCCCGTTCGGCTCCGCCACCATCGTGGCGCTGTGGTGGCTCACCGGGCTGATCGCCCTGCGCATGATCGGACGATGACGCGCGCGATGCTCGCCCTGCTCGCGACACTCCTCGCCGCCCCGGCGGCGGCCCACCACGTGGGCGCGTACGTGCCGAAGGACAACGCCGTCACCATCAACTTCAAGCAGGTGAAGTTCTCCGTCCAGGCCAGGAAGTTCGACGTCGCGCTGCGTCTCTTCGAGACGGGCGCCCTCCGCGCCGAGATGCGCGCTCACGCCGCCACCCTGCCGGCCGGGCTCGAGGACGAGACGCGGGCCGCGCTCGCGACCAGCGACGGGCCGGAGGTCGAGCGCCGCCTCATGATCTTCTTCGCCGCGCTCGCGCGCGATCTCGCGCTCGAGGCCGACCGCCGGCTGGCCGAGACCGGCGGCACCGCCGAGAGCCGCGCCGCGACCGGCCGCAAGTTCCTCGAGGCGATCTGGCGCTATTACAACCTCGTGGACTTCGCCGTCGCGACGCGCGACAACAAGACGTCGGTCGCCGTCCGCCTCGCGTTCGACGAGGCGGAGACCTACGTGAAGCCCGCGACCGGCGCGACGGCGCCGGCGGATCCGGCCCGGCTGCGGCCGCCGCTCCAGCGAATCGCACAGGTCCTCTCGACTCTGATCGAAGCGTCGTCAACGCAAGCAAGGAGGAACTCATGAAGCGTGTCACGTGGGGATTCACGACACTCGTCGCGGTCGCCGCGCTCGTCTGGATCTCGGCGCCCGCCGTCTCGCAGCCGCAGGTCGTGAAGATCGGCGACCTCGGCTCCAAGGTCGGCGTCTTCGAGGGCTACGGGAAGTATCAGACGTGGGGCATCCAGATGGCAGTCGAGGAGCTCAACGCCAAGGGCGGCGTCCTCGGCCACAAGATCGAGATCGTCTCCGAGGACGACGAGACGAAGCCCGCGCCGGCGGTGCGCAAGGCCGAGAAGCTCATCCTCCAGGACGACGTGAAGCTGCTGGTCGGCGCCGTCTCCAGCGGCGCAACGCTGGCGGTGATGGACGTCACCAAGAAGCACAAGACGATCCACTGGAACTCGGTCTCCTGCGCCGAGTTCATGCGGACCACGAAGTTCCACAAGTACTACTTCTCGAACCAGCCCGACTCTCGCATGCAGGCCAACGGACTCGCCAAGTACATCGTCGACAAGATGGGCAAGAAGGTCTACATCTTCTACACCGACTACGCGATGGGGCAGTCCGACGGGCGCCAGTTCAAGACCGCGCTCGAGAAGCTCGGTGGCGAGGTGGTCGGCGTCGCCGGCGCGCCGCTCGACACCAAGGACTTCAGCCCCTGGTTCGGCGCCATCAACCAGTCGAACCCCGACGTGCTCTTCGTGGCGTTCGCCGGCACCGACTCGCTGCGCCTGATGACGCAGCTCCACTCCTTCGGCATGACCAAGAAGTACAAGATGGCGGGTATTGACTGCTTCCTCCTGCAGCAAGACTTGCCGTCGATCGCCGAGCCGATGGAAGGGTTCGTGCAGCTGAACCACTTCTCGCCGTACAACCCCGATCCCAACATGCAGGCCTACAACGCGCGGTTCAAGAAGAAGTTCGGCACCGACGCGAATATCGCCGCCGGCTCCTATGACGCGGTCCTCTTCTGGGCGGCCGCGGTCGAGAAGGCCAAGTCGTTCGATCCGGACAAGGTCGCCGAGGCGCATGAAGGCATGTGCGTCGACAACACGCACATCGGCCGCCAGTGCATCCGCAAGGACGACCACCAGGTCGTCATGGACATGCACCTCTACCAGGTGAAGGGTGGCAAGAACCTTCCGATCGCCCGCATCGCCGGCAGCGACTCGATCGGCGAGGCAATGGTGGGCAAGGACCCCGTCGAGGGGTTCACGTGGGAGATCAAGAAAAAGTAGCTAGGCTCGTTTGGACTACGTCGTCGCGATCCTGCTGCCGCAGCTCCTGCACGGCCTCGTTTTCGGGGCCGCGCTGGGGCTGCTGGCGCTGGGCCTCACCGTGATCTTCGGCCTGCTCGGCGTCATGAACTTCGCCCACGGTGAGCTGTACATGCTGGGCGCCTACGCAGGGATCGCGGTGGTCGGCGTGACTCACTCGTTCTGGGCGGCGCTGGTGGTCGCGCCGATCGCGGTCGGCGCGATCGGCGCGGTGACCGAAGTTGCGACGCTGCGGCCGCTGTATCGTCGTGAGCCGCTGTACGGTCTGATCCTGACCTTCGGGCTCGCGCTCGTGTTCCGGGAGGGCGCGCGGCAGATCTGGGGCGGCGACATGCGGCGCATCCTGCCCCCGTTCACCGGCTCGACGCCGCTCCTCGGCATGACCTATCCGAACTACCGTCTCTTCCTGCTCGTCGCCTCGTCGCTGCTCCTGCTGGCGATCTGGCTCTTTTTCACCAAAACGCGCGCCGGCGTCCTCGTACGCGCGGCCGTGCAGGACGCGGAGATGCTCGACGGCCTCGGCGTCAACGTCCCGCGCGTCTTCACGCTGACGTTCGCCGGCTCGGCTGCCCTCGCCGCGCTGGCCGGGCTCCTGCTCGCCCCCATCTTCACGGTCTACCCGCAGATGGGCGTGGAGATGATCCTGCTCGCGTTCATCGTCGTGATCCTCGGGGGCATGGGCTCGATGGGCGGCTCGGTCGCCGCAGCCTTCGTCATCGGGCTGGCCCAGAGTCTTCTGACCCTCTGGATGAACCCTCAGCGCGTCGCGATCGCGATCTTCGCGATCATGATCGTCGTGCTGATCGTCCGGCCCCGCGGCTTCTTCGGCCGGGAGGGCGTGCTTGAGTAGGGCGCTCTCCTGGCGGGCCGTGGTCGTGTGGGCGCTGCTCGCCGTGCTGCCGGCCCTGCCCTTCATGTCGAAGTTCTACCTGCTGCTCGCCTTCGACGCGCTCCTCTTCGGCGCGATCGCGATGAGCCTCGACCTGCTCATCGGCTACACCGGGCTGGTCTCGTTCGGCCACGCCGCGTTCTTCGGCCTGGGCGCCTACGCGAGCGCCGTGCTCCTGGAGCGCGGGGTCGTCTCGCTGTGGGCGTGCCTCCTCTTCGCCGTCCTCGTCGTCGGCCTCTACGCGCTGGTGGTCGGCTACTTCTCCACGGCGCGCCGCGGGATCTACTTCGCGCTGCTCACGCTGATCTTCGCCGAGGTCGTGTACACGTTCTTCCGCTACACGCAGACGTTCGGCGGCTCGGACGGGATCCAGGGGCTCCCGCCCCCGCGTCTGGTCGGGGGCTTCGCGATCGACACGCCGATGCGGAACTACTACCTCGTCCTCGTCTACCTGGGGCTCGCTTACATCGCGTGCCGCGTGCTCGTCACCTCGCACTTCGGCAAGGTGCTCGTCGCGATCCGGGAGAACGAGGATCGCGCGCGCTTTCTCGGCTACAACGTCCAGCGCTACAAGATGGCCGTGTGCATGATCTCGGCGCTCCTCACCGGTCTGGGCGGCGCGCTCTATCCCGGGCGCTCGGCCTTCGCGACGCCCGACCTCATGCTCTGGACGGTGTCGGGCGAGTTCATCATCATGGTCATGATCGGCGGGCTCGGGACGCTCGCCGGCCCCGTCGTCGGCGGCGCCTTCTTCGTCCTGCTGCAGGAGAAGGTCTCGTCGTACGTGGACTGGTACTTCATCGTGATCGGCCTGGTCCTGATCTTCATCGTCCTGTTCATGCCCAAGGGTCTGCTCGGTATCCGCGAGCTCCTCGGCGGGCGGCGATGGCGCGCGACGGCGTAGTCCTGGAGGTCGACGCGATCTCCAAGAGCTTCGGGGCCCTCGCGGCGCTCTCGAGCGTGAGCCTCGTGGTGCGGGCCGGCCAGATCTTCTCGGTGATCGGGCCGAACGGCGCGGGCAAGTCCACGCTCTTCAACGTGGTCTCGGGGCTCCATGCGCCGACCACCGGCCGCGTGCGGTTCCGCGACCGGGACATCACGGGGCTTGCGCCCGAGACGATCAACCGCCTCGGCGTCGCCAAGACCTTCCAGATCACCAACATCTTCCCGGAGATCTCGGTCTTCGAGAACGTGCGCGTTGCCGCCCAGTCGCGCGTCCGCGAGTCGGGACGGCTCCCCTCCCTCTGGCGCCTGCCCGACGTCGAGGCCGCGGCGGCGGACCTCTTGCGCGCGTTCGGGCTCGCGGCCAAGTACGACGAGATGGCGGAGAACCTCTCGCACGGCGAGCAGCGCTACCTCGAGATCTGCCTGGCGCTCGCGACCGAGCCGACGCTGCTGCTCCTCGACGAGCCGACGGCGGGCATGACGCCGGGCGAGACGAAGGAGGCGACGGCGCTGATCAGGCAGATCGCGTCGGCGCGCGGCCTGACGGTGCTCCTGATCGAGCACGACATGTCCGTCGTCATGGGGATCTCGGACCGGATTGCGGTCCTCCACTTCGGCGAGAAAATCGCGGAGGGCGCGCCGGAGGAGATCAGGAGCGATCCGAAGGTGGTCGAGGCCTACCTCGGCCCGCCCGAGGACTAGCGTTGTTTAAGATGACGGACGTCCACGCCGGCTACGGGGCGACGCCGATCCTCTTCGGCGTCTCGCTCGAGGTGCGCGCCGGCGAGGCGGTCGCGCTCCTCGGCCGCAACGGGATGGGCAAGACCACGCTGATGAAGACCGCGATGGGGTTCCTGAAACCCGGGCGCGGGACGATCGAGCTCAACGGCGTGGATCTGACGCGACGGGCGCCGCACGAGATCGCCCGCCTCGGGGTGGGCCTCGTTCCCGAGAACCGCCGGATTTTTCCAGGGCTCACCGTCCGCGAGAACCTCGAGCTCGGCCTCTCGGCCGCGGTCGACCGGTCGGCCGCGCTCCGGCGCCGCCGCCTCGACGAGGTGTTCCACCACTTCCCTCGCCTCCGCGAGCGCATCGATCAGGCCGGCAAGACGCTCTCGGGCGGCGAGCAGCAGATGCTCGCGATCGCCCGCGTGATGATGGCGGGCGCCAGGCTCATCCTGATGGACGAGCCCACGCAGGGGCTGGCGCCCGCGTTCATCCGCCACATCCGCGACATGGTCTCCGAGCTGAAGCGGCTCGGGGTGACCGTGCTGCTGGTCGAGCAGAACGCGCGGGTCGCGCTCTCTGTCTGCGACCGGGGCTACATCATGGAAAAAGGCGCCATCGTCTTCGAGGCCTCGTCACGAGAGCTCAGGGAGAGCCCGGTGACGCGTGAAAAGCTGGGCGTCTGACGCGATCTTCGGGGCGAGCAGGCGACAGACGCTGATCCGCGCCGGCCTCGCCGTCGTCATCCTGGGCGGCGTCGTCTGGGTCCTGCCGGTGCGCCGGCCGGGCCAGGACGGCGGCCACCACGGCGCGGCCACGCAGGTCCTCGACCCGTTCGAGAAGGCCGGGGTCGTCGAGCTGAAGGAGGGGCAGCAGGCCCCCGGCTTCGCGCTCCTCACCCTCGACGGCGGTCGCGTTTCGCTGACGGACCATCGCGACAAGCTCGTCGTTCTGAACTTCTGGGCGACCTGGTGCCAGCCCTGCACCGTCGAGATGCCCTCGCTCGAGGCGCTGTGGCGGCGGCACCGCGACCGCGGGCTGGTCGTGGTCGGCGTCTCCGTGGATCGCGGCGCGCCGAGAGCGCTCCTCGAGCCCTACGTGCGCAACTTGAAGCTCACGTTTCCGATCCTCCTCGACCCCGATTCGAAGACGTCCGACCGCTGGAGGGTCACGGCCCTCCCGGCGACCTTTATCGTCCGGCCGGGCGGCGAGGTGGCCGGCATGGCGATGGGCGCGCGCCAATGGAACAGTGACGAGATGCAAGCACTCGTCGAGCGCCTCCTACCGCATCCTCGGGCCCATTGACCGAGTGCGACTTCAAGGGAGGAATGGCATGATGACAGTCGATCGGCGCGAGTTCCTCAAGGGCGCTGGCCGTAGCCTCGTGGTCGCCGGGATCGCCGGCGCCGCACGGGTGGCCGCGGCGCAGACCGGGAGTATGAAGATGAAGCCGACAGTGCAAGACGTCCTCCTCGTCATCGACGTGCAGAACTGCTTCACGCCCGGCGGCTCACTGGCGGTGAAGGAGGGCGACCAGGTCATCCCCCTCATCAACCGCCTCGCCACCGCGTTCGAGCACGTCGTGCTCACGCAGGACTGGCACACCCCCGGCCACATCTCGTTCGCGTCGTCGCACGCCGGCAAGAAACCCTTCGAGACGACCCAGCTCCCCTATGGCACTCAGGTCCTCTGGCCGGATCACTGCGTGCAGGGCACGCCCGGCGCCGACCTCCACAAGGACCTCCGGATCCCGCACGCCGAGCTGATCATCCGCAAGGGCTATCGCAAGCACATGGACTCCTACTCGGCGTTCTACGAGGCCGACGGCAAGACGCCCACGGGGCTCACGGGCTATCTGCGCGATCGCGGCCTCACCCAGGTGTTCCTCGTCGGTCTGGCGACCGACTTCTGCGTCGCATGGTCGGCCATGGACGCGCGCAAGGTGGGCTTCGGGGCGCTGGTGATCGAGGACGCCTGCCGCGGCATCGACGCGGGCGGCTCGCTCGCCAAGGCGTGGGCAGACATGCTGGGCGCGGGCGTCAAGCGGATCAAGTCGGCGGACATCGCGGTGTAGCGACCGCGCGGGCGGCGCGTGCCGGCGCTCATCCGCCGCTATATCAAGACGAGCTTCGTCTTCACCCGGCGCGTCGGAGATCGGAGAGGGTCTGTCGGGATCCCCAGCGCTACGCGTCCTGATCGCGCTCGGTGGATTCGGTCAGCGGCTAGGCTACGAGATAGCGCGCGCGATCAGAAAGGCAGCCGCAGCGGCAAGGCCGCCGATCAGCACGGTCTGCAGCGCGCTCCGCGGCGGCCAGGCGCCCGTGAAGCGCCCTTTGATCCAGCCGAAGACGGCCAGCGCCGTGCCGGTCAGGGCGATCGACCACGAGAGAGCAGCTGCCGTGCTCGGGAGCAGCATGTAGGGACAAAGCGGAATGAGCCCGCCGGCGACGTAGGCGGCGGCAATGACCACACCGCTCGTCAGGGCACGCCGGGGGTCGGGCTTCTCGAGCCCCAGCTCGAACCGGAGCATGAAGTCGCGCCATGCCTCCGGGCGCTGGCGCAAGGCGTCGACGACGGGAGCGCTCTGTTCGGGAGTGAGGCCGTAAAACTGGAGAAGCTCCATGACCTCCATCGCCTCGACCTCCGGCTTCTGCTCGATCTCGAGCTGCTCGCGTGCGCGCTCGCTCGCGTAGTGCTCGACGTCGCTCTTCCCCGCGAGGTAACCGCCCAGCCCCATCGCGATCGAGCCGGCGGCGATCTCGGCCAGGCCGGCCGTGACGACGAGCGTTGTCGAGTCAACGGCGCCGGTGAGCCCCGCGGCCAGCGCGAATGGCACCGTGAGACCGTCTGACATGCCGATGACGGTGTCTCTCACGACGAGGCCGCGGGTGAAGTGCTGTTCGACGTGTGGTGTGTATGGCATGGCCCCTCCCCGAGCTACTCTCTCACGGTCCTCGCTCGCCGCGCGCTACCGTGCGAACGGAAGGTCGTCGCGGTTCCCCCACTCGCTCCACGAGCGGTCGTAGCCGACGAGCCGCGGGTAGCCGAGCAGGCGCAGCGCGAAATAGGCGAGCGCGGGGGTCGAAAGCGCCAGCAGCAGGCAAAGCTTCACCGCGTCATCCTCGGCCGGGCCTTGGTACTCTGGGCGCATGAAATTCTACCTGGCCGTCTTCTTGAGTGTGCTCGTCGCCGAGCTCGGAGACAAGACCCAGATCGCCACGCTGCTCTTCGCAGCCAACCCTGAGACCGGCAAGCTCGGGGTGTTCCTCGCGGCCGCGGCGGCTCTCATCGCGTCGAGCGCTCTGGCGGTGGTCGTCGGCGCTCACATCGGCCGGTGGATCGCCCCCGAGCATCTGCGGTTCATGGCCGGGCTCGGCTTCGTCGCGATCGGCGTGTGGGTCCTGCTCACCTGAGCGCGTCAGCGCATCTCGGCCAGCGTCACCTTGATGGTCACCGACGTCTTCTCGCGCCGGACCGCTAGATCGACGGTTTCCCCGATCTTGTGCTGTCCGATCGCGACCCGCAGCTCACCCAGACTCTTCACGGGATGCCCGCCCAGCGCCACGATGATGTCGCCCGCCCGCATGCCCGCCCGCGCGGCCGGCCCACGAGGATCGAGCCGGGCGACCAGAACGCCGTGGTCGACCGGCAGGTCATAGGCGCTGGCGATCTGCGGCGTCACACTGACGGGCACGATCCCGATGAACGGACGGACGACGCGCCCGTGCGCGAGCAGCTCCTGGACGATCGGCTTGGCGCTGTTGATCGAGATGGCGAAGCCGATCCCCTGCGCCTGCTGGATGATCGCGGTGTTGATCCCGATCACGTCGCCGGCCATCCGCACCAGCGGGCCACCGGAGTTTCCGGGGTTGATCGCCGCGTCCGTCTGGACGAGATCGTAGAGCCCCGCGCCGCCCGGCTCCTCGATCGACCGCGCGACCGCGCTGACCACGCCGACCGTCACCGTCGGGCCTCCTTCGAGCCCGAGTGGGTTGCCGATGGCGATGACCGTCTCGCCGACCTCGAGCTTGGAGGAGTCGCCGAGCCGCGCCGTTGGGAGGTCGCGGCCGTCGATCTTGACCACCGCCAGATCGGTCAGCGGGTCCGCGCCGACCAATTTGCCTGGGAACGCGCGGCCGTCGGGCAGGATGACCCGGATCTGCTGCGCGCCCTCGACCACGTGATGGTTGGTCAACACGTAGCCGCGCGCGTCGAAGATGACGCCGGACCCGATGCCCTGGGCCGGAACCGGGCGAAGCAACGCGTCGTAGCTCAGCTGCCGCGTCGCGATGTTCACCACCGCCGGCTTCACCTTCGCGACGACGGCGGGAACCCCGGTGCTCTGCGGCGGCTGGGCGTGGGCGTGCTGCGCCATGAGCAGCAGCGCGATCAGCGTCGAGGCGAGCTTCGACCTCATGTCCCCCTCCATTGCGAACCTATTTATCATCGTTGGAGGGGGCGGGCCAATGGCGCGTGGGAAGGCGCGCGATCAGGAGATGGCTGACGGCTTCGGCGCGTAGTCATTCACGGTCGCCGCGCACTGCAGACGCTGCGCCAACCGCAGCAGCTCCTCCAGGCGTGACGGAAATGCTTTCGCCTTCAACAACAATTAGCGCGAGCGCGGCGCATCGCGGATGGCGAACCCCGAGGCGCGGGTCAACTCGTCCAGGGTCAGGACGCCTTCGTAGCGCTGTCCGGCGATGAGCCAGGTCGGATAACGACGCACGGCCGCAGTCTCACACCGCGCCGGCGCGGCGCCGCGGCCTTGGGGATCGCACTCGACGTACGGAAGGAGCGCCGCCGCGGGCCCGAACCGGGCCTTTTGCTCCCCGCACGCGGGTCACCAGTATGCACCGTAGAAGACCGCACCGGAGTCGGCGAGATGACGCGCGAGCGCCTCCTGATATGTCGAGGGAGCGGTGGGCGCACCCGTCACGAAGACGCCGGCGGCGAAGATCACGGTCGCGACGGCGATCGACGCGCCGATCGCAACGAGGCGGCCCGCCCGAGCCGCCGACCGGCGGCCGGCGCCGGTCGGGCCGCGGAGGAGCAGCGTCACGAGCAGGGCCGGAGCGATGATCGCATCGGCGAGGCAGTACGGGCAGACGGCGTGCAACTCGCCGAGCGCGATGTACGTGAGGTACGCGGAAAACGCCGTGGCGACGACCGCGAGCGCGTAGGCCGCCGTCCAGCGCCTGGGCGTCGTGCCCGCCAGAGTCAGGGCGAGCACCGCCGCGTAGAGGACCGCGCCCCACGCCGCGGTCGGGACACCGAGAAAGACCGCGTAGCGACTGGCCTGGACGACGTCGCAGCCGCTCCCACTCTCGCAGAAGAGCGCGACGGCGCCCGCCCACCTGGTCCACGCCAGGTACGCGGATAGGACGAGTCCCGCGGCGGCGAGAGACGCCACGGGCCAGTGACGCGCGCCTGGAGAGGGCTCGGCTTTGGGGCGGTTCGGTCTCACCTTCGGTCTCCCACCTTCGTCACTTCGTGGGACTGGCAGTGTAGCCAAGATACGTCAGCGCCAGCACGTACACGATCAATGCGATCCCGATCAACGTGAACAGCGGGCTCGGCTCGCCGCGCACGGCTCGACGGTCGAGAAACGGGGTGAGCAGGAGGAGCACCCCGCCGAGGCCGAAGCCGACGACGCCGACGATCTCCCCTTCGATACCCAGGATGTGACCCGGGAGGTACTTGAGCGTCTGGAACATGAACACGAAGTACCACTCGGGCTTGATACCCACCGGCGCCGGCGCGAACGGGTCGGCTTTCTTCCCCAGCTCGGCGGGGAGGAAGGCCGCCAGCGCCGCCAGGATGGCGACGGCCGAGAGCCAGCCGACGACGTCACGCAGGAGGAAGTTCGGCACGAAGGGCATGAAGCGCGGAGCGTCCTCGCGCTCGACGCCGGGCGGCACGCTCATCCCGTGCTTATGGACCAGATACAGATGGAGGCCCAGGGCGAGCGTGACCAGCGCCGGGAGAACGGCGACGTGGATACCGTAGAACCGCGTGAGCGTCGCGCCGGTCACCTCGTCGCCCCCGCGAAGCAGCCGGAGGAGAAAGCGACCGACCAGCGGGATGGCGCCCGTGGTCTCCGTGCTCACCTTCGTGGCGAAGTAGGCCAGCTCGTTCCAGGGCAGGAGGTAACCGGTGAACTCGAAGGCCAGCGCCACGCCCAGGAGCGCCATTCCCGAGAGCCACGTCACCTCGCGCGGCGGGCGGTACGCCTTGAGGAGCAGCACGCTGAAGAGATGGACGAACAACGCGAGGATCATCAGGTTGGCCGACCACGCGTGGATGGAGCGGATCAACCAGCCGAACTCGACCTCGGCCATCAGGAACTGGATGGACTCGTACGCCTCCTCGGCGCTCGGCCGGTAATAGAGCAGCAGCAGGATGCCGGTCGCCACCTGAACGACGAACAGGAAGAGCGTCATTCCGCCGAAGTAGTACCAGAGGCCGTGACGGTGGACCGGGACCTGCTTCTTCCTCGCGAGCTTCTCGAGGTCCGCCAACCCGATGCGTTGATCGAGCCAGGTCCGGAGCTTACCGTGGCGCGTCTCGGACACGGCCATGCTCAGGCGCTCTTGCTCACCACGATCTGGTTGCCGCGGGTGTTGACGACGAAGCCGTCCAGCGGCCGAGGGGGCGGACCGGCGATGTTCTGGCCGTTGAGGTCGAAGTGCCCGTTGTGGCACGCGCACCAGATATGGCTCAGGTCGGGCCGGTACTGCACGGTGCAGTTGAGATGGGTGCACACGGCCGAGAACGCGCGGAGCTCGCCCGTCGGCGAGCGGACGAGGATCGCCGGCCGGCTGCCGAACTTGAAGACCAACCCTGTGTTCGGTCGCACGTCGTCGGGCTTGATCGCGAGCGTGACCGCCGCGGCCGTGGACTCGCCCACTTTCGGAGGGACCAGGTAGCGGCCAACCGGATACAGCACCGAGAGCAGGAACGCTCCGGCGCTCGTGCCGAGCAGCCAGTTGACGAAGCCTCGTCGGGTCGTGAGCCCCTCGAGCGTCTGGTCCATGTGGCGCCTCCGCGCTCAGCCTCCCGTTCGTGACTGCTGCCGACGCTCCAGCTGGCGGATCTTGAGGACAAGCGCGGCGATGAGCGCCACGATGATCACCAGGAATACCACGAGCCCCGCCCTTCGGAACTGGAGCTCCCTGAGCGCTCGGACACCCCGGGCATGGGCCTTCGCGCTGACGCCGAGCCCGGCGTCCGTCTCCTTCTTCACGGCATCCACGGCGAACGCGTGGACGGCCGCGCGGGCCTTGACGAGAGCGCCCTTGGCCTCGTTCAGGTCGAACTGGGCCTGGCTGACATCCATCCCCGCGTGCTCCGCCTGGCGCAGGATCGCGCGCGCCTTGTCGGATTCATTCCTGAGCGAGTCGATGAGGGCCCGCATCTCGGCCGCGCTCTTCCCGGCCTTGTCGGACGCCGAGTGACAGCTCGCGCACACGGCCTTGTCTCTGAGTCCGAGCATCTCGTCACCAGCCTCCTGGATGGCGTGGCTCTCATGGCAGGTGACGCAGCCAGGCACTCCCATCGCGGCGAAGACCTTCGCGTGGGGGCTCTTCGTGAAGAGCTCCGCCATCACGGTGTGGCACTGGCCACAGACGGTGCCCACCCAGGAGACTCCGGGGGGTGCGGCGCCGTGGTTGCCGTGGCACTTGTTGCAGGTCGGGGCCGACAGATCGCTTTTCGCCGACATGGTCTTCCAGTGGACGCTCGTCTTGTACTTCGACAGCTGGTCAGTCGGGATCCTGTAGCCGGTCATATACTTGGCATCTGCGTGGCAAGTGCCACACGTGTCGACGACCCGCAGCGGATGGACGCTCGACGTCGGGTCCGAGGGTGGCTTGATCGAGTGGGCGGGGTGGCAGCTCGTGCAAACCGCGACCTTCGGGTCGTTCAGCTCCCGGAGCCGACGGCCGTGGACCGACGTGGCGTACTCGATGACCTGATCGACGCGCAGCGACGGGTTGTATTGCTTCATGAACCGTGCGTCGGCGTGACACCGGCCGCAGACTTGCACGACTTGCTGGCGGTCGGGCTTGCCGACGTAGCCCTGGGCCCGATCCATCGCCTCCATCCCCTGTTGCTTGGCATCCCCACCGTGACAGGCGACGCAGCCGAAACCCTTCGCCGCATGGATGTCCCCGGCGAAAGCCTTTGCCGGCTTCACGAGCCGGTCGTCGCCGGTCTCGAGATGGCACGCCACGCAGCCCTCCGCCTGCCGCGTGGGCTGCGCGGTGGCGGGTACCGCCCACCCGACGATCGCGGCGAACAGGAGAGCAGGCATCGTCGGACGCGCGGCGCCCATCACTACGGTCGCCTGAGTGACTGCAGATACGCCACGAGATCGGCCATCTCTGCGGCCCCCAGCTCGGGCCACGGCGCCTTCGTGCGCGCCGACGGGGGCGCTGTGACGACGACATGGTTCCACGACGCCGCGAGCACGGCTGCGGGCGAGTCCAGTCCCTTGGCGCGCGCGAGGTCGCTCGCGGTCTTGCCCCGCTCTCCGTGGAGCGAGTGGCAACCGAGACACCCCTTGGACACCGCCACCTGCACGCCGTTCCTCGGATCGCCGGACTGGAAATAGCGAACGGAATAGAGGTAGGCGACGATGTCGGCCATCTCCTCCGGCTGGAGTCGGGGCAGCGGGACCGCCCGGCGCTTCATCGCCTCGAGCATCGCCGGGGCCTTGTTCCACATGGCGGCGACGAACTGGCTCGGGCTCCGCTGAAGACTGCGGTCGGCGAGGTCGGGCCCGACTTTGCCGCCCTGACCGGCGGCACCATGGCAGTCGGCGCAGCGCCGCTGCGCGAAGAGCACGCGGCCCTCGGTCGCTCGGCCCGGCAGGACGTACAGGGGCCCCTGCGGCCACACCGGCGAGGCCGAGTTGACGTAGGCGATCAGGTCTCGGAGCTCGGCGTCCTTGAAGGTGGGCCGCGCGATTCCCCTGGCTTGCATCGCCTCGGACATCTGGGGACCGTGATTCCACATGGCGGTGGCGAGGAAGATCGGAGAGCCGTACTGTTTCAGGAAATCGAGGTTCGGCCCCACGACGCCGCCAGTGCCGCCGACCTGGTGGCAGACGACACAGCGCTTTTCCGTGAAGAGCTGCCGGCCGGCGTCCACCCGGCCGGGAGGATCGAAGTAGTCGACCGTGAACAGAAATGCAACGAGGTCCCCCGCTTCGCGCGAGTCCAGCTGGGGCTTGGGAATGCCGAGCTCCGCCATCCGCTCGGCCATGCGCGGCGCGTGGTTCCACATGGCGGTCGCGAGATCGTAGAACGAGCGCGGGCGCCGGATGCGGCCAAGATCAGGCGCGCCCTCGCCGCCGACCCCGTTGATCGTGTGACACTTGACGCAGCCCTTCGCGCCGAAGACCCGGGATCCTGCGAGCGGATCCTGCGGCGTGCCGAACAGCGGCTGGGCGAGCGCGACAGAGGGGAGCAGAAGACAGGCGACGAAGACGACTCTACGCCGCATCGCCCGCTATCGTACTCCATTCATGAGGGAGATCCGCAATCGCCGAGAGGCGTCACCGCTCCTCGGCGAACACTGGGCGCGCATACGATGACGCTTACTTCCCCCTGACGGTCAGGACCGGACACGGCGCGGCGGCTACGACTCGTGCCGCCACGCTGCCGACAAACAATTTCGCGAGCCCGGTGCGCCCGTGCGTGCCCATCACCACGAGATCGACGCGCTTGGATTTGGCGAAGCGGACGATCTGCTCGTGGGGCACGCCCTCGAGGACAAACCCCTTCGCGCGGACCCGCGCCTTCTTCGCCTGCGCCAGCAGGCGGTCCAGCTGCTTCTGCGCCCACGCTCGGGTCGACGCCGCGATCTCGTCGTACATCTTCGGCGAGACGTACCCCTCGCCGGCCACGGGCATGATGGGGTTGAGGACGTGTACGAGCAGCAGCTCGGCGTGACTCGACTTCGCCATTTCGATCGCCTTGCGGAAGGCCGCGCGCGACGCCCCGGAGAAATCGGTCGGGTGGAGAATGCGACGAGCCATTGGTGACCTCCCTTGAATCAGTAGAGGTGGCAAGAGACCACGTGCCCGGCCGCAACCGCCTTGAGCGCGGGCTCCACCCTCGAACACTGCTCCATGGCGAACGGGCAGCGCGGATGGAAGTGGCACCCCGAGGGCGGCTCGATCGGGGACGGCACCTCGCCGCTGAGAATCATGTCGTCCCGCGGCGCGTCCGGGTCGGCGGGCAGCGCCGCCGCGAAGAGTGCCTTCGTGTAGGGATGGAGCGGGTTCCGGTAGAGCGATTCGGTGTCGGCGTGCTCCACGATGCGGCCGAGGTACATGACGGCGGTGCGATGGGCGATGTACCGCACCGTGGCCAGGTTGTGGGCGACCAGCAGGTAGCTGAGCTGCTGCCGGGCCTGGAGGTCCTTGAGCAGGTTCATGATCTGGGCCCGGATCGACACGTCGAGGGCCGAGACCGGCTCGTCGAGGACGATCAGCTCGGGGTCCGAGGCGAGCGCGCTCGCGAGCGCGATCCGCTGTCGCTGGCCGCCGCTGAACTCGTGCGGGTAACGGCTGGCCGCGGCCAGCGGGAGGCCGACCTGGTGCAGGACCTCCTCGACCCGCTCGAGCCTGCCGGCCTTCGAGACGCGCCGGTTCACGACGAGCGCCTCGGCGATCGTGTCCCGGACCCTGAGCCGCGGGTTCAGGGAGGACCAGGGATCCTGGAAGACTGCCTGGACCCGCGTGTGGTACTTGCTGAGGTCCGCGCCCGTGAGCGCGTGGACGTCCTGGCCGTCGAGGAGCACGCGCCCCGCGGTGGGCCGATCGAGCCGGAGCAGAAGTCGCGAGGTCGTCGTCTTACCGCAGCCGGATTCGCCGACCAGACCGAACGTCTCCTGCCGTCCAATCGTGAAGCTGATTCCGTCGACGGCCCTCACTTGGCCCGTGGTCCGCGAGATGAGCAAGCCGAGTGACGGGGAAGTGCTTCGTGAGATCCTCGACGCGGATCAGCGGCTCGACGGCGATGGCTCCACTCTCCAGCATGCGGCCTCGTGAGCGGGCCCGATGGGAAAGGTGGGCGGGTATTCGCGACGGCAGCGGTCATCCGCGTAGCGGCACCGCGGCGCGAAGCGGCAGCCGACCGGCAGGTCGTGAAGGGGGGGCGGCTGGCCCTCGATGGACGGCAGCCGCTCCACGCTCGCCTCCATCCGCGGCACCGAGGCCATCAGCGCCTCGGTGTACGGGTGGCGCGGATTGCGGAAGAGGGCGCGCGTCGGCCCGCTCTCCACGATCCGTCCGGCGTACATCACCGCGACCCGATCGCACATCCTCGCGACGATCCCGAAGTCGTGGGTGATGAAGAGCATCGCGAGCCGGGTTCGCGCCTGGATCTCCTTCAGGAGCGTCAGGTACTGGAGCTGGATCGTCACGTCGAGGGCGGTCGTGGGCTCGTCGGCGATGAGCACGCGAGGCTCCCCGGCGACGGCGATCGCGCCCACGACCCGCTGCTTCATGCCGCCGCTCATCTGGTGCGGGTAGGCGCGCATCCGCTGCTCCGGTGCTGCGACCTTCACGCGGCGCAGGGCCTCTTCGGCCCGGTGCGAGAGCGCTCGCTCCCCGTCAGTGTGAAGCATCCTCAGCGCCTCGACGAGCTGGTCGCCGACGGTGAACACTGGGTTCAGGGAGGTCTGGGGATCCTGCAGGATCATCGAGATCCGCCGCCCGCGGACCCGCCGCATCTCGGCCTCGCTCTTCGTGACGAGGTTCTCACCTTCGAGCAGCACCTGCCCCTGGACGATGCGGCCGGCCGGCTCCGGCAGCAGACGAAGGATGGAGAGCCCGGTCATCGTCTTGCCGCAACCCGATTCACCCACGAGGCCCAGGGTCTCGCCCTCCCCAAGGGCGAAGCTCACGCCGTCGACCGCCCGCACGACGCCCCAGCGCGTGTAGAGATACGCGCGCAGGTCTTTGACCTCCAGCACGATCGGCTCCGCGGCATTCACCGCGCGTGACTCCTCAGACCTGCCTGAGACGTGGGTCCAGCCAGTCGCGGAGCCAGTCGCCGAACAGGTTGAAGGCGAGCACGACCAGCATGATGGCGGCGCCGGGCACGACCGAGAGCCACCAGGCGCTCGCGATGTGGCTGCGACCGTCCGCGACCATCTGCCCCCAGGACGGCGTCGGCGGCGGGATCCCGGCGCCGAGGAAGGAGAGCGAGGCCTCCACGATGATGACGAAGCCGATGTGCAGGGTCAGCAGCACCATAAACGTGTTCAAAACGTTCGGGACGATGTGGATGGCCATGATGCGCAGGTGCGAGCACCCGTGGACCCGGGCCAACGCGACGAAATCGCGGGCCTTCACGGCCAGGACTTCGCCCCGGACCACCCGGGCGAAGCGGGCCCAGATCAGAACGGTGATGGCGATGGCGATGGTCTGGAGACCCTGCCCCAGGCTCACGGCCAGCAGCAAGGCGATGAGGATCGTCGGAAACGTCAGCGTCGCGTCGACCACCCGCATGAGGAAGCTGTCCACCCGGCCCCCGAGATAGCCGGACACGATACCCACCATGAGCCCGACGCCGCCACCGGCCAGGAGCGCCGCGGCCGCCACGATCAGGCTCACGCGCGCGCCGTAGATGAGTCGGCTCAGGACGTCTCGGCCGAGGACGTCGGTGCCGAGCAGATGCTTGGTGCTCCCACCCTCCTGCCACGCGGGCGGGCGGAGTTTGTCGGGCAACGACTGCTCGGTGGCCGAGTGGGGTGCGACGAGCGGCGCCAGCACGGCGACGAGGACCAGGACGGCGATGATGAAGAACGAGACCCACGGCAGTCGCGCCAGGTCCCCGCGCGATCGGGGGCGAGTCGATACCTCGGCCGCTGGCGAGGACCCGATGCCGACCTCGATGCGCTCCTCGACCCGCGCCATCTATGCGTACCGAACCCGGGGGTCCAGGTAGGCGTAGAGAACGTCCACGCCGAGGTTGACGCCGAGCACGATGATCGCCTTCAACAAGATGACCGCCTGGAGCAGCGGATAGTCCCGGAAGATCACCGCCTCGTAGGTGAGCCGTCCGACGCCCGGCCACGCGAAGACGGTCTCCGTCACGATCGCGCCCGTGATGAGCAACGCGAAATAGACGCCGAACAGCGTGGTGACGGGGATCAGCGCGTTCCGCAGGCAGTGCTTCCAGATCACGACGGTCTGCGAGAGCCCCTTGAGCCGTGCGAGCTTGACGAACTCGCTCCCCATCACCTCCAGGAGGCTCGAGCGCACGAGCCGCATCATCCCCGCCACGAGGAACACGCCGAGGGTGATCGCGGGCAGCACGTAGTGGCTCGGCCCTCCCATCCGCGACGAGGGAAGCACGCCGAGCTTGATGCTGAAGACGTAGATGAGCACGATGCCGAGCCAGAACGACGGGGTGGCGAACCCCAGGACGGCGACGGCACCCGAGACCCGATCGATGATCGTCCCCCGGTAGACTGCCGCCAGAACGCCGAGGGGGATGGCGATGGCGAGCGCCCCGACCATGGCGAGCGGCAACAGCCTGAGTGTGTTCGGCAGGCGCTCGAAGAAGACCTCGGTGGCCGGCTTGCGATAGCGGATGGAATCTCCGAGGTCGCCCCGCAGCGCCCCGGCCAGAAAGAGGTAGAGCTGCTCGTGGACCGGCCGGTCGAGTCCGAGGGCGCGCATGAGATGCGCGCGGTCCTCCTGGGTGGCGTCCTCGCGCAGGAGGAGATCCGCGGGGTTCCCGCTCACGCGCGCCAGGCCGAAGATGACCAGAGCGAGGACGAAGAGGAGCAGCACGCTCTGGAGGAACCGCCGCAGGATGAACCGTTGCACTGGTGACGCTCGCCCGGTCTCAGGGCCAGGGGCGCTGTTCCGGGCGCGGCATCCGCTCGGCCACGTCGCCGAATTCATGCCGGCCCGGGATCGGTTTGAAGTACCCGACGCCCTTGGGGTTCACGGCCCAGGTGCCCATCCCCTCGATGATCGGCACGGCGATCCAGCTCTTGGCCACGAGCTCGAGCATCCCGTTGGTGGCCGAGGTGCGCTTCGCGTCGTCCCTCTCGGCGACCACCGCCTCGTAGGCCTTGTCCCCGTCCTGGCAGAGGGCCGGGCAGTTCTGGGGGTCGCCGAAGAGGTGCTGGATCCCCTTGGAGACGAAGGTCGTGGCGTAGCGTGGTATCGGTTCCGGCCGTCCGGCGGTCCGGTACATCGAGGCCGTTCCGACGAGACCCTTCTGCTCGCCCCGTCCCATGGGATCGAACGCGCCCCACTCCACGGTCTTCATCTCCACCTTGACCCCGATCTTCTCCCAGAAGCCGGCGACCGCCTCGCCGATCGGGACCATGAAGGGCGTGCCGGGGAGCGCCGTGTTCCAGAACGTCAACCGGAAGCCGCCGCCGTGTCCCGCCTCGGCGAGGAGCTGCTTAGCCCGAGCGGGATCGTATCGCAGCGCCGTCCGGGACCAGTCCTCCCAGCGGGGGACGGTCATGTCGCTCGAATACTTGAACGCCGCGAACGGCATCGGCCACCGTGCCTCCTTGCCCATCACGTGGTCGATGATCTGCTGCCGGTCGATGGCGAGGGACAGCGCCTCGCGCACGCGGACATCGTTGAGCGGCGACGCTTTGGCCTCCGGCCGGTAGAGACCCCAGAATTGATAGACGGCCTGCATCGTGCCTGGCACGCTCACGATCTTCATTCCGCCGGCCCGCGCCTCCTTGACCGCCTCGGGACCGATGCTCACGATCGCGGCCTCGCCAGACCGAACCATGGCCAGGCGGGTACTCTGCTCGGGTACGAGGAGGAGCGTCAGGCGCTTGAACTGTGGCGTGCCGCGCCAGTGCGGGTAGGTGACGGCCTCGTACTCGACGCGGTCTCCGGGGACGCTCCGGACGAACTTCCAGGGGCCGCTGCCGATCGGCTTGTCGCGGAAGCCCTTGGCGCCCACCGTCTCGATGTACTTCTTCGGCATGACCGAGCCTTCCATGAAGACCGCCCGGGAGAGGCTCGCCGCGAACTGCGGGATGACGCCCTTCGTGTGGACCCGGACGGTCAGGTCGTCGACGACCTCGATCCGGTCGACCGCTCGCCGGAGCGCGGCGGCGCCCGAGGAGATCGATTCGGGCGACATGACCCGCTCGAGGCTGAACTTCACGTCGTGCGCGGTGACCGGATCGCCGTTGTGAAAGCGCTGGCCCTTGCGGAGGTAGAAGGTCCAGCTCCGGCCGTCCGCCGCGAGCTCCCAGCGCTCGGCGGCCCCAGGGCCGATCCCGCCCTTCTCGAGGTCGAAGCCGACCAGCGAGTCCCAGATCGGCGCGTGGTAGTGCGCGTGCGGGGCACGCGTGTCCATGATCGGATCCATGACCTGAGCGCCCAGTGTATCCAGGGCGATGACGAGCGTGTCCTTGTCGGCGGCGTCCGCCGCGGAAGGCCCGCCCGCAACCAGAAGACCGCTCAGCGCCAGGGCCAGCAGGCTCCATGTGCGCATGCTCTTTCTCCTTCGGGGGGTCAGCTCGACGAGCGTCGAGCCGGTGCCGCATTCTTCACAACGGGTTACGCCCGTGTCAAGCCGCTATCCTGAGTGTTGCGTCGCACCGGCCTTGCGGCGTCCGGCGCCCCCATGCTACGCTCCCGCCCTCCGGAGGCGAACTCCTCAGACGACGAGGTCTACTCATGCCAGCGGTGAACCTCGAGGTCCGGGACCCTCGGCTTGCTGCCGTTGTCGGTCCCGACGTGACGTTCGAGCGGATCGCGAGTAGTTGCTTGTTCACGGAGGGCCCGCTCTGGCACCCGCGAGATCGATACCTCCTCTGGAGCGACATGCCCGGCGATCACCTCCGGCGGTGGTCGGCGCAGGAGGGCGTCACGACGTTTCGGAAGCCATGCGGAATGTCGAACGGCCTCACCTGGGACCGCCAGGGAAGGCTGCTCGCGTGCGAGCACGCCTCGAGTCAAGTGACGCTCACCCGCGCCGACGGCGCCGTGACACCGCTCGCCACCCACTTCCAGGGAAAGCAGCTCAACAGCCCGAACGACATCGTGTGCTCGGCGGGCGGCGACATCTACTTCACCGACCCGCCCTACGGCCGCGCCGAGTTCTACGGTGTGCCGCGGTCCCAGGAGCTCCCGTTCCAGGGTGTCTTTCGCGTCCGATCGGACCCGAAGTCACCGACGCTGCTCGTTGATGATTTCGACCGGCCGAACGGGCTCTGCTTCTCGCTCGACGGCCAGCGCCTCTTCGTCAACGACACCGCCCGCCAGCACATCCGCGTCTTCGACGTGAAGGGTGACGGCGCGCTCGCCGGCGGCCGGGTGTGGGCGGAGACGAAGGGCGAAGGCTCGGGCGCGCCCGACGGGATGAAGCTGGACTCGCAGGGTAACATCTACTGCTGCGGGCCGGGCGGGATCCACGTGTTCACACCCGACGCGGTCGACCTGGGCGTCATCTGGGTGCCGGAGCACACGGCGAACATGGCTTTCGGCGACGACGATTTCCGGTCCCTCTACATCACGGCGTCGACCTCGGTGTACCGCATCCGCGTGCGCGTCCCGGGGCTGCCGGCGCTCTGAGCGACGACGCGGTCGCCGGGGCGAGACAGACGTACTAACGCAAGGAGGCTCCCTCATGCTGCACGTCCTCACCGTGTTCCTGACCGCGTTGCTGGCGCTCCCGCTGGTCGCCGAGGCGCAGAAGCCGATCAAGGTCGGGATGCCGATGCCGCTCTCCGGGCCGCCCGCGCTCTTCGGCGACCCAGCGACGAAGGGCGCGCAGATGTTCGTGGACGAGCTCAACGCCAAGGGCGGCGTGCTCGGGCGCAAGGTGGAGCTGTTGCTGCGCGACTCCAAGGCCGACGCCAACGAGGCCGTCCGTGTCGCGCGCGAGCTGATCCTCAAGGAGAACGTCGACTTCCTCGTGGGCACGCTGACCTCGGCCGAGGGCCCCGCGGTCTCCGTCGTCGCCAAGGAAAACAAGATCGTCTTCATCGCGCCCATTCCCAAGACCGACCAGCTCACCGCGCCCGACAAGCTCCACCCCTACGTCTTCCGCGTCGCCTCCACGACGACCATCGAAGGGCGGAGCGCGGCCGAGATCGTCGCCAAGTGGCCGGTGACGAACGTCGCCACGATGAGCTTCGACTACGCGTACGGCCAGGACGTCACGAAGGCCTTCGTCGACCACCTCAAGAAGGTGAAGCCCAGCGTCCACATCGTGGACCAGCAGTGGCCCAAGCTCGGCGAGCAGGACTACAACCCGTTCATCAACGCCCAGATGGCCAAGAAGCCGGAGGCGGTGTTCTCGTCGATCTGGGGTGGCTTCTTCGTGACGTACTCGAAGCAGGCCAAGGCGCTCGGGGTCTTCGACGCCATCAAGTACAACTTCATCGGCGTCGGCGAGGCCGCGACACCAGAAACCACCAAGTCGATGGGCGCGGACTATCCGGTCGGGATCTGGGGCAACTCCTATGACGCGTTCTACTGGGGCGAGACGCCGGCGCATCGCGACTACACGGCGCGTCTCAGCAAGTACCTCAAGGACGAATACCCCTCGTCCTGGGCCATCCAGGGCTACATCGGGATGCAGTTCCTGACCGAGGCCATCAAGAAGGCCGGCAGCACCGACTCGGACAAGGTCGCCAAGGCGTTGCTCGGCCTGACGGTGGAGACGCCGATCGGCCCGCTGACGATCCGCGAGAAGGACCACCAGGCCAATCGCGGCCAGCTCTATGGCAAGACGGTCAAGGATCCAAAGTTTCCGTTCGCGATCATGAAGCCCGTGGTGTACGTCGATCCGTCGAGGTTCATGGACTGAGTGCCTGACCCGTCTTTTGTCTTCGCGCAGAGCCTGAGCGGCCTCACGGCCGCGATGTTCCTCTTTCTCATCGCCTCGGGCCTGTCGTTGATCTTCGGGGTGCTGCGGGTGCTCAACTTCGCCCACGGCACCTTCTACATGCTGGGCGCCTACCTCGCCTATCAGCTCATAGTGTGGCTCGGCCCGGGCCCCGGGATGTTCTGGCTCGCGGCCCTCGGGGCAGCCGTCACCGTCGCCCTGCTCGGCGGCCTCATCGAGCGCGTCCTCTTCCGCCGCCTCTACGGCAAGGAGGAGCTCTACCAGCTCCTCTTCACGTACGCGCTGGCGCTGATCCTGAGCGACGTGGCGAAGCTCCTCTGGGGCACCCAGCAGAAGTCGGTGAGCCGGCCGCCGGGTCTCACGGGCTCCTTCGCCTTCTTCGGCGCCACGATCCCCGCGTACAACCTCTTCATCGTGCTGCTCGGGCCGGCGATCGCGCTGGCGTTCTGGTTCGTGCTGCAGCGCACGCGCGCCGGCCGCTTCATCCGGGCGGCCGCGCTCGACCGCGAGACGCTGGGCGCCCTCGGGGTCAACGTCGACGCGCTCTACACGTGGGTGTTCATGCTCGCCTCGTTCCTCGGGGGACTGGGCGGGGCGCTCATCAGCCCCATGCGCGCCACGGTGCCGGGCATGGACACCGAAGTCATCGTCGAGGCGTTCGTGGTCGTCGTGATCGGCGGCCTCGGTTCATTCTGGGGCACGTTGCTCGGTGCGGTCATCTACGGCCAGGTGCTCTCCTTCGGCATCCTCTTCTTCCCGCGCTTTTCGATCTTCGCCGTCTTCGCCCTCATGGCGGCGGTGCTCATCGTCCGTCCCTGGGGACTCCTCGGGCGCCCGCTCCGGTGATCGCGCGCGTGCCCTGGGGACTCCTCGTGTTCGTGGCGGCGCTCTTCGTGCCCGCGGTGGGCTCGCGGTACCACACGTTCGTCGCCGGCGACGTGGTCATCTGGGCGCTCTTCGCCACGAGCCTCAACCTGCTGGTGGGCTACACCGGCCTCGTGTCCTTCGGCCACGCCGCCTACTTCGGGGTGGGCGCCTACGCGACCGGTATCCTCATGAAGAAGCTCGGCGCGCCGTTCCTGCTGGCGTGGCCCGCCGCGGGTGCGCTGGCCGGGGCGTGCGCCCTCGTCTTCGGTTTTTTCTGCGTGCGGCTCACACGCATCTATTTCGCGATGCTGACGCTGGCCTTCGCGCAGATCGTGTGGGCGATCTGCTTCAAGTGGAACGAGGTCACCGGGGGCGAGCAGGGCATGCCGGAGATCCCCTATCCGGATTTCGGCTGGGTCGAGCGGTGGGGCGCGCGGGTACCGCTGCTCGGCGGGTGGCGGACTTCGGAGTACTACTACTTCGTGACGCTGGTGCTGGTGGCGGCGAGCCTGTTCGCCCTGCACCGGATCGTGGGGTCGCCCTTCGGCCGCATCCTGACGTCGATCCGGGAGAACGCCGAGCGCGCCGAGTTCATCGGCGTCAACGTCCGCCGGTACGAGCTCGCCGCCTTCGTGCTGGCCGGAGCCTTCGCGGGGCTCGCCGGCGGACTCTTCGGCATCTTCAACCGGGGCGTCTTCCCCGACTTCGCATACTGGACGAAGTCGTCCGAAGTGCTCATCATGACGCTCCTCGGCGGCATGGGGAGCTTCTACGGGCCGAGCATCGGAGCCCTGGTGCTGATCCTCCTGAACCAGCAGATCGTCTCGTACACTGAGTACTGGCCGCTCGTGCTCGGCACTGTCCTGGTCGTCCTGCTGTTCGGCTTTCCCGGCGGGATCGCCGGTGCCGTGGGGGCGCTGGCGGGGCGCCTGTTCCGGAGGCTCCGGAGTGCTTGAGGTGCGCGACCTCGCGAAGATCTTCGACGGCTTCCTGGCCGTCGCGGGCGTGAGCTTCGACGTGCCGAGCGGCAGCATCGGCGCCATCATCGGGCCGAATGGCGCGGGCAAGACAACGCTCTTCAACCTGATCACGGGCCATCTCCGTCCCGACCGCGGCCGGGTCGTGCTCAACGGGCGCGACGTCACCGGCCTCGCGCCCCACGACCTCTGCCGTCTCGGGCTCGGGCGCTCGTTCCAGCGGACCAACATCTTCCCGCGCCTGACGGTCTTCGAGAACGTCCAGACCGCGTTCCTCTCCCACGGCGGGCGCGGATGGAACCTCCTGACCCGAGTCGAGCGGCTCTACCGCGATGAGACACTGGGGCTCCTGCAGTCGATCGGGCTCGCCGACCGCGCGCACGAGGTCGCGGGCTTCCTGTCGCACGGCGGCCAGAAGCAGCTCGAGCTGGGCCTCGCCCTGGCCCTCGAGCCGAAGATCCTGCTCCTCGACGAGCCGACCGCCGGAATGTCAGCGGCGGAGACGCGCGATTCGATCCGGCTCATCGAGCGCCTCGCGCGCGAGCGCGGGCTCACGCTCCTGTTCACCGAGCACGACATGGAGGTCGTCTTCTCGATCGCTGAGCGCATCACCGTCCTCCACCAGGGTCGTGTGATCGCCGCCGGCGCGCCGGACGAGGTGCGGCGGGATCCCGGCGTGCGCCGCGTGTATCTCGGGGAGCGCCACTGATGGCGTCGGGCGCCGAGCCCGTCCTCGCGGTCGAGGCGATCCACACGGCGTACGGTCTCTCGCGCGTGCTGTTCGGCGTGTCGTTCCGCGTCGCGGCGGGCGAGTGCGTCTGCCTGCTCGGCCGGAACGGCGTCGGCAAGACCACGACCATGCGGTCGATCATGGGGCTCACGCCACCGGCGAGCGGCCGCATCGTGTGGAAAGGACGCGACATCACGGGCGCGGCCCCCTTTCGCGTGGCCGCGCTTGGCATCGGGTTCGTGCCGGAGGATCGTCGAATCTTCGGCGACCTCACGGTCTGGGAGAACCTGGACGTCGCCGCGCGACGGACGCGGCCGGGCGGCTTCACCGCCGAGCGCGTGTTCGAGCTGTTCCCGGCGCTCCGCGGGCTACGCGACCGGCAGGGCGGCTTTCTCTCCGGCGGCGAGCAGCAAATGCTCACCGTCGCGCGTACCCTCATGGGGAACCCGGAGCTCCTGCTCCTCGACGAGCCTTCCGAGGGCCTCGCCCCGCTCGTCGTCCACCATCTACGGGAGCAGATCGGCCGGCTCAAGGCCGACGGCCTCACCATCCTCCTCGCCGAGCAGAACGTGGACTTCTCCCTGAATCTCGCGGACCGCGTGTACGTGCTCGAGAAGGGACGCGTCTGCTACGAGGGTACCTCGCGCGAGTTTCGCGAGGACGAATCGATCCGCCAGCAGTACCTGGCGCTCTGAGCGGGCACTCGCTAGCCCCTCCTTGACGGGGCCGAGCCCGCGCGGTAAGTATCGCGATCAGGCGAGGAGGCACGTCATGCACTTCGGGATCTTCGTGGAAGAGATGCGCGACGGGGCGAACCAGGTCTCGGCGTTCCGGGACGCATTCGAGCTGGCCCAGTATGCCGAGGCCTGGGGCCTCGACTGCGTCTGGCTCGGTGAGATCCACTTCATGCCCTCGCGCTCAGTGATCTCGGCGTCGCTCCAGGTCGCCAGCGCGATCGCCAGCCGGACCCGGCGCCTGCACGTCGGAACGGCCGTGACCGTGCTGCCCCTGAACCACCCGCTGCGCATCGCCGAGGAGATCGCGACGCTCGATCACATCAGCGAGGGCCGCCTGGAGTTCGGCATCGGCCGCAGCGGCGTCGCTCGCTCGTACGACATCTACGGGATTCCATACGGCGAGAGCCAGGCGCGGTTCCGGGAGGCGCTCGAGATCATTCGGGAGGCCTGGAAGGGCGAGCCGTTCAGCTACGAGGGCGAGTTCTACCGCTTCAAGAACGCGACCGTCTCGCCGCGTCCGTTTCAGGTTCCGCATCCTCCCATCCGGATGGCTGCCAACACCCCGGAGACGTTCCCGGCGGTCGGCCAGATGGGATTGGCCGTCTTCGTCGGACTCCGTGCCGCCGAGATCCCCGATCTGCAGGCGCATCTGGCGATCTACCGGCAAGCCTGGCGCGAAGCGAGACACCCCGGCGAGCCCAGCGTCTATCTCCGCATCCCGGTCTACGTGTCGACGACCGAGCAGGGCGCGGTCGAGGAGCCGCGCGAGAGCCTCATGCACTTCTTCGGTCGCCAGGCCGAGCTCGCCCGCGCGGTGATCGGTCGCGCCGGCGCCGGACCGGCCGACCGCCGTCAGGCGCTAGCCGAGCGCATGGCGAACCTCTCGTACGACGACGTCCTCGAGAAGAAAGTCGCGTTCGGCACCGCGGCCGGCGTGATCGATCGCCTGACCCGGCTCCGCGAAGAGCTGGGCCTGGACGGGATCGTCGCCGAGCTGAATCCGGGCGGGCGCATCCCCAAGGAGCTCGAGACGCGGAGCCTGAAGCTCCTCACGCACGAGGTGATGCCCGCCTTCAAGTGACGCGCCGGCTTCAGCGACTGCGGCTCACCGTCGCGGAGGTCGCGCCGTCGGTGGGCTGAAACCACTTTTCGAGAGTCACCACGAGCTCTCTGGGCTGGACGGGCTTCGACACGTAGTCGTCCATCCCAGCGGCGAGGCACCGCTCGCGATCACTCTCCATGGCGTTGGCCGTCATGGCGATGATCGGGATGTGGGCGCCCGTTTCCACTTCGCGCTTGCGAATCGCGGCCGTCGCCTCGTAGCCGTCCATCTCGGGCATCTGGCAGTCCATGAAAAGGCAGTGGTAGGTGATGCGGGCCGACGCTTCGACGGCCTCGAGCCCATTGGTCACCACGTCCACGCGGCAGCCGAGCTTCTCGAGCATCCGCACCGCGACCCGTTGATTCACCACGTTGTCCTCGGCGACGAGGATTCGCGCGCGGAGCTGGCCCGGCGCCTCCCGCAGCGTCTGGAGAGTGATCAGCCGCGATGGCGACGGCTCGGTGGCCATGCCCACCACGGTCGCGATGCAATCGTAGAGTT
>QHSV01000457.1 GCA_003221655.1 Candidatus Rokuibacteriota bacterium | reverse complement strand
TCGTCTTCCGGACGACCAAGCCCGGCCATTTCTCCGATTGGCACAATGCCCCGCGCCGGCAGTTCGTCATCACGCTGGCCGGCGAGGTGGAAATCGGCCTCGGCGACGGCACCGTGCGTCGATACGGTCCGGGTCACGTGACGCTGGCGGAAGACTTGACGGGGCGAGGGCACACGACGCGTGTCGTCGGCAGCGAGCCGCGCTTGTCCGTCACGATTCCTCTCGCGGACTGAGGAGGACGACCCATGGGACAGATCCTCGGGCTCGGCATCACCCACTACCCGCCGCTGTCGTACAAGGGCAACATGACCAGCCGCATCAAGCTGCTGCTCGCCGACCCGCTGCTCCCCGCGGGGCTGCAGTCGCCGGAGGGCTGGCATCCCACGATGCGGGAGCAGTGGAGCACCGACGAGGGCGCGAACCACTCCGAGAAGCATCGGAACGACCTGATCCACTACTTCCGAAAGGCGCGGGCCGAGCTCGACGCCTTCCAGCCCGACTTCGTGCTGCTCTGGGGCGACGATCAGTACGAGAACTACCGTGAGGACTGCGTGCCGCCCTTCTCGGTGCTGGCCTACGACTCGGTCGATGTGCAGCCCTGGAAGGGGCATCGCGGCGAGAACTGGTGGGACGAGCCCAAGGACAAGACGTTCACCATCACGGGCCACCGGGCGGGCGCCAAGCACCTGGTGTCCGCGCTGCTGAACGACGGGATCGACATCGCCTACGCTTACAAGCCGCTGCACCATTCTCTCGGTCACGCGTTCATGAACTCGGTCATGTACCTGGACATCGACCGGAAGGGATTCCCCTATCCGGTCGTGCCGTTCACCGTGAACTCGTACGGCCGCTGGCTGATCGGGGCCCACGGTGCGCCGATGACGCCTTCGCAGGCGGCGAAGCTCGCGGGCCAGACCGAGCTCGACCCGCCGGGTCCGCAGCCGTGGCGCTGCTTCCAGGTGGGAGCGGCGGTCGCGCGCGGGCTCAGCAGCAGCCCCTGGCGTGTGGCGGTGATCGCGTCGTCCAGCTGGAGCCATTCGTTCCTGGTCGCGAAACACTCCCTGATGTTCCCGGACGTGGAGTCGGACAAGCGCTACTACGAGGCGCTGCGTGACGGCGACTGGGCGACGTGGCGCAACACCACGATCGAGGAGGCCGAGGACCGGGGTCACCACGAGCTGCTGAACTGGTTCTGTCTCGCGGGCGCAATGGCGGAGCTCCAGCGCAAGCCCGACGAATCGGTGTTCCTGGAGTCGTGGATCTCGAACTCCGACAAGGTGTTCGCCGTCTTCAGGCCGTGACGGCGTGGGTCGGAGGAGCAGGGACATGAAAACGACACGGGCGTCGTACGTCGGCATCGTCGCGGTCGGTATCGCCGTGATCCTGACGGCAAGTCAGCTTCGGTCAACCGCTCAGCCAACCGCCGATCCCGCGATCCGCATCGGCTCGAGCGATCTCGGCGGTAGGGTCACGAGCGCCAATGGGCCGGAAGCCGGCGTCTGGGTGATCGCGGAGACGACCGACCTCCCCACCAGGTTCATCAAGATCGTGGCCACCGACGATCGCGGGCGCTACGTCATCCCCGAGCTGCCGAAAGCGAATTACAGCGTGTGGGTGCGTGGGTACGGGTTGGTCGATTCTCCCAAGGTGCGGACCGCGCCCGGGAAGTTCCTCGACCTGAATGCGGTGGTGGCGCCGAACGCGGCCGCAGCGGCCGAGTACTATCCGGCCATCTACTGGTATTCCATGCTCAAGGTCCCGGAGAAGAGCGACTTCCCCGGCACCGGGCCTCAGGGCAACGGCATACCGGTCGCCCTGAAGAGCCAGACCCAGTGGCTCGACGTCGTGAAGACCAACGGCTGCTACACCTGTCATCAGCTGGGCAACAAGGCGACGCGCGCGATTCCGAAAGAGCTGGGTGATTTCAAGAACTCGGAAGAGGCGTGGGCGCGGCGCATCGTCGCCGGGCAAGCCATGACTCAGATGACCAACAACATCAAGAGGCTCGATCCTCCACGCGCCTACAAGCTCTTCGCGGACTGGACCGATCGCATCGCCGCCGGTGAGCTGCCCGCGTCGAAGCCGGCGCGGCCCCTGGGCGTCGAGCGCAACATCGTCATCACCCTCTGGGACTGGGCCGGTCCCAAGGACTATCTGCACGACGAGATCTCGACCGACAAGCGCAAGCCCACCGTGAACGCCAACGGCCTGATCTACGGAGCGCCCGAGGAGAGCACGGATCTCTTTCCGGTGCTCGATCCGGTGAATCACAAGGCGACCCAGGTGAAGATGCCGGTGCGCGATCCGAACACGCCCTCGTCGAAGCAGAACCCCATGACGCCGTCGCCGCACTGGGGACCCGGGCCCATCTGGGACAGCCAGACGAGCATGCACAACCCGATGTTCGACGAAAAAGGCCGGGTCTGGTTCACCTCGCGAGTGGGCGCGCCGGCGAATCCCGATTTCTGCAAGAAAGGCTCGGAGCATCCATCGGCGAAGCTCTTTCCCCTCGAGCAGTCCAACCGCCATCTCTCCATGTACGATCCGAAGACGGGGAAGATCACGCTGATCAGAACGTGTTTCCCCACGCACCACCTCGTCTTCGCGGAGGATGCCAACAACACGCTGTGGACGAGCGCCGGTGGTCCCGGCAGCGGGGTCATCGGATGGTTGAACCGCAAGATGTTCGAGGCGACCGGTGACGAGCAGAAGTCCCAGAGCTGGACGGCCCTCATCCTCGACACCAACGGCAACGGCAAGCGGGATGATTATGTCGAGCCCGACCAGCCGGTCGATCCCACCAAGGACAAGCGCGTCGTGGCGGCCTTCTACGGCGTCGGCGTGAACCCGCTCGACGGCACCGTCTGGGGCACGGTGCTCGGCTTCCCCGGGTACGTCATTCGGCTCAATCCGGGATCCAACCCTCCGGCGACCGCTCTCGCTGAAATCTTCGAGCCACCCCTGCCCGGATACGGACCGCGCGGCATGGACATCGATCGCAACGGCGTCGTCTGGACGCCGCTCTCGAGCGGGCATCTCGCGAGCTTCGACCGCCGCAAGTGCAAGGGGCCGCTCAACGGGCCCACCGCGACCGGTCAGCACTGTCCGGAAGGCTGGACGCTTCATCCATACCCGGGGCCACAGCTCATGAACGTGACGGATCCGGGCAGCGCCGAGGCGAGCTACTACGCCTGGGTCGATCAGTTCGACACCTTCGGGCTGGGACGGAACGTGCCGATCGGCACCGGGAACGCCAACGAGGCACTGCTCGCCCTGGTGAACGGGAAGTTCGTCGTCCTTCGCGTTCCCTACCCCATGGGCTTCTACGCCAAATGGATGGACGGGCGCATCGACGATCCGAA
>QHSV01000456.1 GCA_003221655.1 Candidatus Rokuibacteriota bacterium | reverse complement strand
TTCACCCGACCGACGCCAACGTGATCTTCGCGGGATCCCAGAACGGCCCCTATCGGAGCAGGGACGGCGGCGCGAGCTGGGAGAAGCTGAGCTTCCCGGACGAGGGGCTGGAGGTCTGGTCGATCCTCATTCATCCGCGTGATCCCCGGACCATCTACCTCGGAACCTCGCCGGTCGCGGTCTATCGGAGCGACAACGGCGGCGACAGTTGGCGCAAGCTCCCCGGCGTGAACTCGCCGGGGCGGGTCAAGATGGGCTTTCCGTGCCGAGTCACCCGGCTCGCGATCGACCCGACGTACCCCGACGAGATCTATGCGGGCCTCGAGGTCGACGGAGTTCTGAGGAGTCGGGATCGAGGCGAGACCTGGGAGGACGTGGGCCACGATCTCGTCAAGCTCGCCGAGCGTCCACACCTCAAGAGCCGGATCGCCAGCGATACCGAGAACGAGGGGATGCTCGATTCACACGCGCTCACCGTGTCGAGCGCCCAGCCGGGCACGGTCTTCCTCGCCGTGCGCATGGGCCTCTTCCGCAGCGCCGACCGTGGCCAGACCTGGCAGGACATGGAGATCGGGCGCTTCTCGCCACTGACCTACGCGCGGGACGTCCAGGTCTCGCCGCACAACGCCAGAACGCTGGTGGCCGCTCTGAGCCCGGCCGCGCGGAGCAAGGACGGCTCGCTCTACCGCAGCGACGATCTGGGATCGACCTGGCACCGCATCGACCACGGGGTCAAGGCCGAGAGCACGATGATGGCGGTGGCACTGCACCCGCGGGATCCCGATCAGGTCTACAGCGTCGCGCGTCTGGGCCAGGTCTTCGGCACCCGTGACGGCGGCAAGACCTGGAAGGAGTGGCGGCTCCCGGAGAAGGTCCAGGACGTGTACGCGGTCGCCTGCGGCTGAGCCGAGATCCGACAGGAGAATCCACCGGGATAGGGCTGCGTGGCCTTGCAGCCTATGCCCATGCGGCAGGACCGCTCCTCCGAAGCGCACCACGAGTTCGCGTTGCGCGGCCCGATGAGGGATCGCGATAGGCTGCAGAGCTTGATGCTTGCCGCAGGTTCAGCCGAGAGTGGTTCGGCGTCCCGTCCGACGTATCGGAAATTGGGACATTGCGTGACCCCGGTGGGAGGGCCGCCGAACGCGATTGGGAACCGCCACGGCCTCGCTTCGCCCACGACCAGATCGTCGGGTTACGCGTCGCCTTTGCCGACATGGCAGTCCGCGACCGGGTGAAGCAGGCCGGTGGGACGCGCTCGGGCCTGCCCAACCGCATCGTCGACGAATCCGCATCCAATAGTAGATGCCTGGGGTCGAGCAGAGAGAATCTCCAGCAGATGCCCTTGCGCCATTCAGGTAAGGATGCTCGCATCCACTGCTGGATGCCCGCACCTCGTGGCAGATGACGGCGTTGCTGTCCAATAGTAGTTCGGCAGCGAGGAACAGAGGGCAGTAGAAACCGAAAGGAGGAAGCCATGCCGAAGTTCGTGATCGAGCGTGAGATCCCCGGTGCCGGGA
Source organism: Candidatus Rokuibacteriota bacterium (assembly GCA_003221655.1). GTDB lineage: Bacteria > Methylomirabilota > Methylomirabilia > Rokubacteriales > CSP1-6 > AR31. The sequence goes on along the minus strand of QHSV01000456.1, from coordinate 1,435 downwards.
AGCTGTCCGCTCAAGAGCTCCAGGCGATTTCTCAGAAATCGTGCGGGGTCCTCCAGAACATGGGCCCGAAGATCCAGTGGCTCCAGAGCTACGTCACCGATGACAAGGTCTACTGTGTTTACATCGCGCCTGACGAGGACACGGTGCGGCGACACGCCCAACAGGGAGGGTTCCCCGCCAACAAGGTCGCTCGCATTCGGTCAGTGATCGATCCGACTACGGCCGAGTAGCTGACTACGGCGAACGACGACTCGCCCCCGAACAAGGCGCTGGAGCGGACCGGGGTTGAACGGCGAGTTCTTAGCTGGGCACGGACCGCCCCGGCCGCTCAGCGCCGGCGTTGGGCAGCGACTCATGTGGAGACCCTGGGGCGGAGTTGCTCAGTTCGAGACCATTGTCCTGACAGGTGAACACAATGAAGCTTGACCATGTCGCAATCTGGGCTGTGGACATCGAACTGATGCGCACCTTCTACGAGAAGTACTTCGACGCGCGGTCGAACCTGAAATATGAGAATGAACGTAAGAGATTCACTTCGTATTTCCTGACGTTTCCTGGAGGCGGGCGGTTGGAACTGATGCACTGACCAGACATCCAAGGGATCCCAGATTCACAGAGCTCGCGCGAGTTCATTGGGTACGCGCACCTGGGTGTGGAGCTGGGCTCGCGGGCCGCCGTCGACGCCCTTACAAAGCGATTGCAGGGCGACGGGTTCCCGCTTCTCGATGGGCCAAGACGTACGGGCGACGGATACTACGAGAGCACGGTCGCGGATCCCGAAGGCAACCGGATTGTTATCGCCGAATGAGTCCGCTCCTGCCCAACTAGGACGTTAGGTGACAGACCGCCCACGCTCCAAGTAATTTCATGGTCCGGTCGTTGTGGAGCGAAGGAGACCGCAAACCGGTTAGCTCCGCAGGCGATCAAGGAGGAGGAGGCGGGCTCCCAGAGTTCATCGACCCCTCCGGCGACACGACGTTCAATCAGGTGCAGCTTCCCTGATCGTCAGGTCTTCGCCGCGATCACGATCCGGTAGCCGAGATCGATCTCCGGCTGGTCCAGGAGATCTCCGTAACGGCGGGTCCACGAGCCGTCCTCCAGATCGCGACGGAGTCGGTCGAGTGCGTGTCCCGTATCGTGGAGCTTCGCGAATGTGGAGATCGCGCTGCGCACGCCCGCATCCAGATACGCGTGCGGCCGCCGGTCCCGGCGCCGACGTTCACGACCGTCTCCGCCTGGTTCAAGGCCCGTGTCATCGCCGCTTCGAGTCGTGGATCGGGGCGCCGAAAGTCTCGGTAGCCGACACCGATCTCGTCGTAAAGCTGCGACACCCCCCGACTCGGTGCCGATCAGGCCGGCGTGAACATCGGGACCGGCGGCCCGCCGTCGGTCGGCTTGAAGACCACCCGCACGCGCTGTCCGATCCGGATGGCGT
>QHSV01000455.1 GCA_003221655.1 Candidatus Rokuibacteriota bacterium | reverse complement strand
CTCCTTGCGACTAGTTCGCGCCGTGCGCCAGCCGGAACTGCGGCAGCGTAATGTCGTCGTTCAGCGGCTCGAAGACCACCTCTACGCGACGCCCCACCTTCGCCTCCGTGTACGGGGCCTCCAGCAGATTGCCGGCCAGCAGTGCTCCCGGCGCGTCGTCGGGCTCCACGATGATGCTCGCGTAGGGAATGGCCGCGGCGAATCGCCGGTCACCGGCGTGGTACATGATCGTGTAGGCGTAAATGGCGCCCTTGCCGCTGACCGGTTCGAACGCGAGGTCGATCGCCATGCAGTTTACGCAGGTCGCGTACGGCGGATGCTGGAAGCGCCTGCACGCCTGGCAGCGTTGCAGCGCCAGCACGCCCCGCTTGGCCGCTTCCCAGAAGGGTTTCGTCCACTCGTTCGGGGCGGGAATCGGCCTGGTCACCTTGCTCCAGTCGCTCATCGTCATCGCCTCGTCCCCTCCGATCCGGCCCGACTCCCCAACACGCGAGCCAGGATGTTGGCCCCCGGCAGCCATGTCAAGGGCGCGGGCGTCGTCGAGACGCTTGACGCGGGCTGCCCGAAAGCGCGATCCTCCTGTTCGCAGGTGCAGCAACGGACAGGGAGGGCGCTATGACGGCGAATCGCACGTCCTATGTGTACGTGGGCCTGGCGGGTGAGACCGCCCCGGGTCGCCCCGTCAAATCCGGCCTCTATCGGATGGCCGTGGGCGATGATCGGTGGGAGCTTGTGACTCGTGGTCTACCGGAGGCGCCCGCCATCCGGGCCATTGCCACGCACCCCGAGCACACCGACACAGTCTATGTGGGGACGCAGCACGGTCCCTACCGCAGCACGGACCACGGGGAGCACTGGGAACGGCTCAACATCTCGGATCACGGCTTGCCGGTCTGGTCTCTGTTGTTCGATCCTCGCGACTCCAAGGTGCTGTACGCGGGCTACGAGAATTGCGAGATCTTTCGGAGTGACGACGGCGGCGAGCGCTGGCAGCAGCTCCGGGTGACCGTCCGCTTCCCCGAGGTCACCGTGGCCCCCGGGGCCAACCCGGCCAAGCGGGTCCTGGAGCTGGCCGCTAATCCCGCCAATCCCATCGAGGTCTACGGCGCCATCGAAGTCGGAGGGGTCATTCGCAGCCTCGACGGCGGCGAGCACTGGGAGAACATGAGCCATGGGCAGTACTTGAACGATGACACCGTGGATATGCACGGCGTGCTGGTCGGGCGCTGGCGTCCGGGGATGGTCTTTGCCATCGGCCGCGCCGGCCTGTTCAGCAGCACGGACCAGGGCGAGCACTGGGCCAGCGCGCGGCTCGAGCCGCTGAATCCCAAGGGACAAACCTACTGCCGTGATATCCGCGAGGTCCCGGGGGATCCGAAGACCATCTGGGTGGCCGCAGGTGCGAATTTCCAGAGCGACGTCGGCGTCCTGTTCCGCAGCAAGGACGGCGGCCTGAGCTGGACTCGGGTGGACATGGGCGTCAAGCCCAAGACCACCATCTTCACCATCGCCTTCGACGAGCGGCAGCCCAGGCGCATGCACTGTGCGAGCAGCGGTGGTGAGGTGTTCGCCAGTGAGGATGGCGGCGAGAGTTGGGCCGAGCGTCCCTTGCCTGCAGGGGCCACGCAGGTTTATGCCATGGGGTGTGCCTAGCAGGGACTGGCTCGCGGCGCCGCGCTAGCCCTCACTCGAACGGGCGTCCATACCGCTCGAGATGCGCCACCTCCCGCAGCGGCTTGCGCTGCTTCTTGCCTCGTCCAACGGCGCGAGCCGGGTAGCCGAACGGAAGGATCGCCAACACATCGAGGCCGGCCGGGATGTCGAGCAAGGCCTTGGCTTTCTCGAGCCCACCGAAGCCCACCCAGTTCGAGCCCACGCCATCGGCCCACGCCGTCAGCAGCATGGACTGGATCGCTCGGCTCGCGTCGGAGACAGCGAACCGCGTCTTGTCGGTCGCCACGACGATCGCCAGCGGCGCCTGGGCGACATACGGCCCGCTCGATGCCAGGGCCCCGAGCCGCCGCAGTGTCTCGCCGTCGCGGATCACGATGAAGTGCCAGGGTTGCCCGTTCATTCCGCTGCCCGTGAGGCGTCCTGCCTCGACGATCCGTCGGACCACGGCGTCTGGCACCGGCTTGTCCTGGTAGCTGCGCACGGCGAGGAGCGTGCGAATGGCCTCGACGACGTCCATCGGCTACACGATCTGCATCACAAGGTGAGCCTTTGGATGAGCCCGTCGATGGTCTTTCGCAGCGCGGGATCTTCGCGAAGAAGGGCCTGGACCTTGCCGACCGCATGCAGGACCGTTGTGTGATCCTTGCCGCCGAACGCGCGGCCGACCTCGGCGAGCGAGGTGTGGGTGAGCTGCCGCGCAAGATACATGGCAATCTGACGAGGGAAGGCCACGGCTTTCGTCCGATTCTTGGCCCGCAGCTCGGAGAGCTTGACCCCGAAGACTTCGGAAACCCTCCGCTGTATCAGCTCGATCGGGATGATCATTTTTTCGTCGCCCCAGAGGTCCGCGAGCACCTCATGAGCGAGGTCCACGGTCATCGCGCGACCCGTCATCGCACCGACCGCGATCATCCGGGTCAACGAGCCCTCGAGCTGGCGGATGTTTGATTTGACTCGACCCGCAACCAGGTAGGCGACATCGTCGGCCAGCAGGGCGCGCTCGAGGGCCGCCTTCTTCTTGAGAATGGCGACCCTGGTCTCGAAGTCCGGGGGCTGAACGTCGGCGATGAGGCCCCACTCGAAGCGCGACCGCAAGCGCTCCTCGATTTCGGGAATACTCTTCGGCGGCGAGTCGCTGGAGAGGACAATCTGTTTTCGCGACTCGTAGAGGTCGTTGAAGGTATGGAAGAATTCCTCCTGTGTCCGCTCTTTTCCTGCGATGAACTGAATGTCATCGATCAGAAGGAGGTCGATCGTCCGGTAGCGCGCGCGGAAGGCGGCCGTGTGGTCGTGGCGGATCGCATCGATGAGCTCATTGGTGAAGTGCTCGGACGAAAGATAGACGACCACCGTGCCGGGAAACAGGCGAACAGTTCGGTGACCGATCGCGTGGAGCAAGTGCGTCTTGCCGAGGCCGACGCCGCCATAGATGAACAGCGGGTTATACGCGCGCGACGGGAGCTCCGCGACGGCCTGAGAGGCGGCCTGGGCGAATTGGTTCGATG
>QHSV01000454.1 GCA_003221655.1 Candidatus Rokuibacteriota bacterium | reverse complement strand
AAACACCAGAAAGCCCGCAGCCACACAGTCGTTGCCACTTCTCAAATACTTCATCGTCAAGAGGGCGCTGGCGACAACCAGCCCGACGCCATCGATCGCCCAGAAGGCCTGGCGAAGAGCGGCGTGCGAGACCATGGTCCCTGACAAACCGAACACCGCGCCAATCGCGAGACAAACGGCCGCCACGATGTCGCGGCTGCTCCGACCACCTAGCTCCATGCAATCCGCCCTCGTTGGAAAAGCGTGACAGTCGGGAATCACCTTCGCGGCACTATAGCGGGCCGTAGGTGCAGCGGCAAGTGGACCGTGTCGAATCCAATACATTGCGTTGCGTGAAGGCGGCGAGTAGCCTCGGGTCATGGGCACGTTCCGAGTGGAGATCGAGATCGGCGACGCGGCGGCCGAGCGCTGGGAGACGGTCGAGGCGCTCGTGGACACGGGTGCGACCTACACGACCGTGCCGGCGGAGCTGCTCCGGCGGCTCGGGGCGACGCCCCACGCGCGCGACGCCTTCGTCCTGGCGGACGGACGGCGCGTCGAGCACGACATCGGCCACAGCTGGATTCGGGTGAGCGGTCGTTCGGTGGTCACGCTCGTTGTGTTCGCCGGGCCGGAGGCCAAGCCACTCCTTGGCGCCTACACGCTTGAGGGCCTCCGGTTCGCCCCCGATCCTATCGGCCGCCGACTCGTCCCTGTCCCTGGACTTCTCATGGCGTTCGCCGCGTAATCCGCTCTCCTCGAGTCCTCACGTTGGCCACGTAGCCCGCCACCGAGTAAACTGCCCTGTCGGGAGGGAGTTCATGACCGAGACCGGCAGGAGCGAGATCGTCTGGCGGCCCACCAGGGAGTACGCGGAGGGCTCGCGGATCGCGCGCTTCATGCGCTCTCTCGGCATCGGCACGCTGGAAGAGCTGCAGCGACGAAGCGTCGCGGACCCGGACTGGTACTGGGACGCGGTGGTGCGCGATCTCGGTGTGCGCTTCACGCGTCCTTACACGCGGGTACGCAATGTCGCGCGCGGACTCCAGTGGCCGCGCTGGTTCGAGGGCGGTCTGATGAACTTCGCGGACAACTGTGTGGACCGTCACCTCGACGCCGGGCGGAGCGAGCAGCCCGCGCTCATCTGGGAAGGGGACGACAGCCGGAGCCGCACGCTGACCTACCGCGAGCTCGGGCGCGAAGTGAATCAGCTCGCCAACGCCTTGAAGCGCCTGGGCATCGGTGAGGGCGACCGTGTGGGCGTGTTCCTGCCGATGTCGCCCGAGGCGGCCATCGCCACGCTCGCGATCGTTCGGATCGGCGCGATCTACACGCCGTGCTTTTCGGGCTACGGCGCGCAGGCGGTGGCCTCTCGCCTTCAAGATTGCGAGGCAAAAGCGCTCGTCACGGCCGACGGCTTCTATCGCCGCGGGCAGGTCGTGAAGATGAAGGAGACCGCCGACGAAGCGGTGACCGCGTCGCCCTCCATCCAGCACGTCATCGTCTACAAGCGGCTCGGGCGCGAGATCCCGTGGGCCAGGGGGCGCGATTTCTGGTGGCACGAGCTGATCGGAAGGGAGTCGGACGCGTGCCCCGCGCTGCCCGTGGAGTTCGATCGCCCGTGCCTCATCATCTACACGTCGGGGACGACGGGCCGCCCGAAGGGCGCGGTGCTCACGCAGGGGGGCTTCCTCGTCAAGTGCGCTCACGACTTCGGCTACCTGATGGACGTGGGCCCGGGCGACCGCCTGTTCTGGTTGACGGACCTGGGCTGGCTGATGGGCCCGATGCTCATCACTGCGGGGCTCTTCCACGGAGGGACGGCCGTCCTCTTCGAGGGCGTCCCCGATCATCCGAAGCCGAACCGCCTCTGGGAGCTCGTCGAGCGCCACAAGATCACGGTCATGGGGCTGTCGCCCACCGCCGTGCGCGCGCTCATGCCGCACGGCGCCGAGCACGTGCACGCTCACGAGCTCTCGTCTCTTCGCATCCTCGGCTCGACGGGCGAGCCGTGGAATCCCGAGCCCTACCGCTGGCTCTTCGAGAACGTTGGGAAAGCCCGCGTGCCGATCATCAACTACACGGGCGGCACCGAGATCTCGGGCGGGATCCTCAGTTCCTTCCCGATCGCGCCGATCAAGCCGTGCTCGTTCACCGGGCCGATCCCGGGCATGGCGGCCGACTGCTTCGGCGAGGACGGCCGGCCCGCGCGCGGGCAAGTCGGCGAGCTGGTCGTGACGGCCCCGTGGCCGGGGATGACGCAGGGCTTCTGGAAGGACCCGCAGCGCTACGAGGAGACGTACTGGTCCCGCTGGCCGGACGTCTGGGTCCACGGCGACTGGGCGTTCGTGGACGAGGACGGCTTCTGGTTCATCCAGGGGCGCTCCGACGACACGCTGAAGATCGCGGGCAAGCGCCTCGGTCCCGCGGAGGTCGAGTCGGTACTGGTCTCGCACGAGGCCGTCGCCGAGGCGGGCGTGGTCGGCGTGCCGCACGAGGTGAAGGGTGAAGCCATCGTCTGCTTCGTGGTCCTGAGGCCGCGCCACGAGCCCTCCGAGCCCCTGCGCACCGAGCTCTCCGAGCTGGTCGCGCGGCAGATGGGCAAGGCGCTCAAGCCCGAGCGCGTGCTCTTCACGAAAGATTTGCCGAAGACCCGGAGCGCCAAGATCATGCGTCGCGTGATCCGCGCGACTTACCTGGGTAAGGAGCCGGGCGACCTCTCCTCGCTCGAGAACGCGAGCGCCGTCAAGGCCATCACAGAGGCGTCATGATGCGCTCCCCGCCGAAGTCCGTGTAACCAACGGCCCAATTGAGGAGAGGCCGATGCTGAGCCGGGAAGACAACGAGCTCCTGACGCGGACGGGGTCGGACACACCGATGGGCGTGCTCCTGCGGCAGTATTGGATTCCGGTGGTGCTATCGAGCGAGGTCGCGGCGGGCGGCCGGGTCAAGCGCGTGAAGCTGCTCGGCGAGCGTCTCATCGCGTTCCGCGCGAAGAACGGCCGACCCGGCCTCGTCGGTGAGTTCTGCCCGCACCGGCTCGCGTCGCTCTACTTCGGCCGCGTCGAAGAAGCCGGGATGCGCTGTATCTACCACGGCTGGAAGTTCGCGATGGATGGCCGGTGCCTCGAGATGCCGAACGAGCCACTGGAGTCCGGCTTCGCGTCGAAGATCCGTCACGTCGGCTACCCGTGTGCCGAGCGGGGGGGAATGATCTGGGCGTATATGGGGCCGGCAAGTCCTCCGCCGCCCCTGCCGCATCTCGAATGGACCCTCCTGCCCGAGGCGCACACCTTCGCGTCCAAGCGCGTGCAGGAGTGCAACTGGTTCCAGGCGATGGAGGGTGGCATCGACTCGAGCCACATCTCGTTCCTTCACGCCCCGCTCGACCACGCCGACGTCGAGGTCACCCGGGAGCTGGACCGGGCGAGCTTCGGCGTCGGGGTCGCGGTACAGACGGCGGACAAGGCGCCGCGATTCGAGGTGGTCGACACCGACTACGGCGTGCTGATCGGCGCGCGGCGCACGCGCGCCGACGGACAGCACCTCTGGCGGGTCACCCAGTTCCTGATGCCCTTCTACACGATGCCACCGACCGACCTCGACGAGAAGATCACGCAGTCGCACATCTGGGTGCCGATGGACGACACCAACGTGGTCAACTGGATGGTCACGTGGCATCCGGACCGGGCGCTCACGCGCGAGGAGATCGATTTGCACGTCGCGGGCAAAGGCGCTCACGTCTGCGACTACCTGCCGGCGACCTCCGAGCCCTACGGCGACATCCGCACGGCGGCGAACCGTGACAACGACTACGAGATGGACTGGGAGGCGCACCAGACCAGGATGTTCTGCGGCATCCCGGGGTTCGGCGTGCAGGACCAGGCGATCCAGGAAAGCCAGGGGGACATCGTCGACCGAGCGCTCGAGCACCTGGGCACCAGCGACTCCGCCATCATCCAGGTCCGCAAGCGCCTGATGAACGCGGCCAGGGCCCTGCGCGAGCGGGGTACGCCGGCGCCCGGGCGCGACCCCGAGTCGTTCCATGTGCGCTCGGCGTCGGTCGTGCTGCCTCCCGGCGCCGGCTGGGTGGAGGGCGCGCTGTCGCGTGTGATGGCCAAGCCCGGTCGCCGGCTCACGCTCGCCTGAGGTGGTATACTCCGCCTTGACGTCGTGGGGGGAGGAATCCTGAGAACCGGGTGCGGCCCGGGACCCCTCGAACCTGATGTGGATAATCCCACCGAAGGGAACACGACGGCAGAGACTCGAGCGGCCGCACCCGTGAAGGGGCGCGGCCGTTTTGTTTATGAAGATCGTGGTCAACGGCAAGGACCTGGAGGTCGCCGACGGGCTGAGCGTCGAGGGGCTTCTGACGCACCTGGGCGTCAAGCGGCAGTACACCGCGGTGGCCGTGAATCGCGAGGTGACGCCGAAGAGTGCGTACGAGGCGACCGTGCTGCACGAGGGCGACCGGGTGGAGATCGTCAGACCGATGGGCGGGGGTTAGAGCCGAGGAGGGCGGAGCCATGAGCGACACGAATCTGGTCATCGGGGGCAAGGAGTTCTCGTCGCGTCTGATCGTCGGTACGGGCAAGTACTCGTCCATGGAGGTCATGAAGCAGGCTCACGAGGCTTCGGGCGCCCAGATCATCACGGTGGCCCTGCGCCGGGTCAGCCTGCCCTCCGGCGAGTCGCTCCTCGACCACCTCGACACCACGCGGTACACGCTCTTGCCGAACACGGCCGGCTGCTACACGGCGGACGAGGCCATCCGCACGTGCTACCTGGCGCGCGAGGCGGGCCTCGGCGAGATGGTCAAGCTCGAAGTCATCGGCGACCCGCGCACGCTCTTCCCCGACGTCATGGGCCTCCTCGAGGCCACGAAGACGCTCGCGCGCGAAGGGTTCACGGTGATGCCCTACACCAACGACGACCCGGTGATGGCGAAGAAGCTCGAGGACGCCGGCGCCGCCGTGGTCATGCCGCTCGGCGCCCCGATCGGCTCGGGCCTCGGGATCCGGAATCCGTACAACATCAAGATCATTCTCGAGACGGTCACCGTACCCGTCATCGTGGACGCAGGCGTGGGCACCGCCTCGGATGCCGCCATCGCCATGGAGCTCGGCTGTGAGGGTGTGCTGATGAATACGGCGATCTCGGGCGCTCAGGATCCGGTCGACATGGCGCGCGCCATGCGGCTGGGCGTGGAGGCTGGCCGCCTTGCGTTTCGCGCCGGTCGGATCGGCAAGAAGCTCTACGCGACCGCGTCCTCGCCGCTCGAGGGCGTGCCCGATTGGACGAGCTGAGGCTCTGCCTCGTCACTGACCGCACCCAGACCCGCGGCCGCGAGCTCGCCGCGGTCGTCGGCGACTGCCTCGCGGCCGGGTTGCCGGCCGTGCAGGTGCGTGAAAAGGACCTCGGCGCCGCCGACCTCGCCTTCGTGTGCCGGCGCCTCCGTGCCCTCACGCTCGACCGCCAGGCGCTCCTGATCGTCAACGACCGCGTCGATGTCGCGCTGGCCGTCGGCGCCGACGCCGTCCAGCGCACCTCGACGTCGCTCCCGATCGTGCGCCTCCCGGTGATCGCGATCGGCGGCATCACGCCGGAACGGGTGCGCGAGGTGCTGGGGGCAGGCGCCCGCGGCGTCGCCGCCATCGCGGCGATCCTCGCGGCGGACTCTCCCGCCGACGCGACTCGTCGCTTTCTCGAGGTGCTGGACCGGCGCGCGTGAAGGTCCTCGTCGTCGGCGGCGGGATCATCGGATGCGCCACCGCCTACGAGCTGGCAAAGGCGGGGTGCCAGGTCACGGTCTTCGAACGGGCCACGCCGGGCGCCGAAGCCTCGAGCGCCGCCGCTGGCCTCCTGGCTCCCCTCGGCGAGTCGACTGACACGAACTTCGCCCAGCTCGCTCTCGCGAGCTGGCGGCTCTATCCCGACGTCGTCCGTGAGCTCGAGGACCGGACCGGGATCGACGTCGAGTACGTCACCCGCGGAACGATCTATCCGATGTCGGCGACCCAGACGCGGCGCGACGCGGAGGCATGGGCCGTCAACAAGGAGTTCGGGGTCGAGGCGCTGGAGGGCTCGGACGTCCACGCGCTGGAGCCGGCCCTCTCGCCGAAGATCCGCCACGCGATCTTCGTCAGAGGCGATCACTGGCTCAATAACCAGCGCCTGGTGCTCGCCTACGCCCAGGCGGCGGCGGCGGCCGGGGTCGAGCTCTGCACCGGCTGCAACGTGTCCCGCCTCGTCATCGAGGGGGGCAGAGTCCGCGCCGTCGTGACGGAGGGCGAGCGCGTCGAGGGCGATGCGGTGCTGCTCGCGGCCGGCGCCTGGAGCTCGGAGCTGATGGCGCCGCTCGGCGCCCCGCTCAGAATCGAGCCACGCCGCGGCCAGATGATCGCCCTCGCCCACGTGCCCCCCGTCCTCACGTACTGCGTCCACGGCGAGGCTTACATGGCGCCGCGGCCGTCGGGCGAGCTCGTGGTCGGCGCCACCGTCGAGCGCGCCGGCTTTCAGCGGGCCGTCACCGCCGAGGGCATCGCCGGGCTGCTTCGTGCCGCGATCGAGCTCGTGCCGTCGCTGCGGGAGCTGCCGATCGCGCGGACGTGGTGCGGATTCAGACCCTGGGCGCCGGACAGCCTGCCGGTGCTCGGCCCATGGCCGGGCGTCGAAGGGTTGTTCGTCGCCACCGGGCATTTCCGCAACGGCATCCTGCTCGCGCCCATCACCGCGCGGATCATGACGGAGTGGATCACCGGCGGCCAGCCGACCGTCGCGGTGAAGGACTTCCTCCCCGACCGCTTCGTCCGACGTCCTACCCGGTAGGCGCCGCGCCTCCTGGCCCTCAGATATTTCCTGGTCGCTGGAGTTTTCACACGAGGTTGCGGGCCTTTTGTAGCTAACATAGCTATATGAAGAAGGCCAAGATAGCTATCTTGAAGAACAACCTGTCGCGCTACCTGGCGCACGTCCGCGGCGGCGGCTCCGTGCTCGTGCTGGACCGGGACCGGCCGGTCGCGCGCCTGGTGCCGTTGCCGAGCTCCGGCGTGCGGGGAGCGTCGGAACGGCTTGCCCGCCTGGAACGTCAGGGACTCATCCGGCGCGGCACGATAGGCCGGAGCGCCGGGCCGGCGATGCGCAAGCCCGCGCGGCTTCCCGGCGGCGTGCTCAGAGGGCTTCTGGAAGAGCGCGAGCGTGGCTGGTGAGGTTCTGGGACACGTCCGCCCTGGTGCCGTTGTTCATCGCCGAGCGCGAGTCCAGGT
>QHSV01000436.1 GCA_003221655.1 Candidatus Rokuibacteriota bacterium | reverse complement strand
TTGCGGACCCTTTCCGTCGTGGCCGTGGCATCATCGGGGCGTTGGGAACGCGGCTTCATGCCATCGGCACGCTGGATGAGGAGGACCTGCTGTGAAGATTGTCACCATCGCCTGGTCCGTGACCCTTCTGGTGCTTCTCTGTGCGGGTGTCGGCGCGGCCGCCGAGGACATGGGGTTGATCACCGGAAGCGACAAGGGCACCTACTACCAGTTCGGCCTCGACCTGCAGAAGCTGGTCAAGCCCGCGGGCATCAATCTGACCGTCCATCCTTCGAAAGGGTCGATCGAGAACATCTACGCTGTGTACCAGCGGCCAGGCGTTCCGATGGGCATCGTGCAATCCGATGTCCTGGCGTTCGTCTCCCGCGTGCAGTCGGACCCAGTGCTCCAGCGGATCGCGCGGAAGACGAAGATGGTCTTTCCGCTCTATAACGAGGAAATCCATCTGCTCGGCAAGAAGGGCATCACTGACTTCGATGATCTCGCCGGCCGGAGGGTCGCCATCGGCCGCGACGGCAGCGGCACGTACTTGACCGCGCGCCTCCTCTTCAAGCTGTCGGAAGTGGCGCCCAGCGAGATGGTGCCGATCGACACGAGTGAGGCGCTCGCCGAGCTCAAGGCGGGCCGCATCGACGCGATGTTCTATGTGGCCGGTTACCCCGTGAAGCTTCTCAAGGAGGACGTGAGCGACAAGGACCAGCTCGTGTTGATCCCGATCATCAACAAGAGCATCCTCGAGTTCTACCCGCCGGCCGAGATTCCGGCCGGCGTCTATACCTGGCAGCCGAAGGCGACCAACACGGCGGCGGTCAAGGCGGTCCTCGTGTCATTCGATTTCCGCCGCCGGGACTGCGACAACGTCGGCCGCTTCGCGCAGCTCATGTCGCGGGGACTCGACTCCCTGCAGAAGAACGGCCACGCGAAGTGGAAGGCGGTCGACTTCAACTACCCGCTCCGGGGCTGGGAGCAGTACGACTGCGTCCGGAAGTATCTGGGCAAGGCGGCTCCCGCGACCGCCCCCACGCCGCGCGGCGGGCAGAACCCGGTGTTCGACGCGATCAAGGGTGCCCTCGACCAGTAGTCGCACGATCGGAGCGGCCGATCGAGGCTCCGCGCGACCCTGAGCCGCCGCGCGTCAGGCGCCGACGAGCCGCAGCAGCGTCCAGGTGATCGCGGCGACGAGCGCCGAGGCGGGGATCGTGAGAATCCACGCCCAGAGGATCTTTCCCGCCACGCCCCAGCGCACGGCCGAGAAGCGCTGAATGGCGCCGACACCCATGATCGAACCGCTGATCGTATGGGTGGTGCTGACGGGAATGCCGCCGACAGCGGTGCTGATCAGCATGATGGCGCCGGCGGTCTCCGCGCAGAAACCGCCCACTGGCCGCAGCTTGGTAATCCGCATCCCCATGGTCTTCACGATCCGCCATCCGCCGGCCATCGTGCCCAGGCCCAGCGCCGCGTGCGCCGCGAGCACGACCCACAAGGGCACGTAGAACTCTGGGCCGAGGTAGCCCGTGCTGAAGAGCAGCACGGCGATGATTCCCATCGTCTTCTGAGCGTCGTTGGTGCCGTGACCCAGGCTGTAGGCGGCCGCCGACAGGAGCTGGCCGCGACGGAAGACCTTGTCCACGCGCCCCGGCGTCTCGTTCTTGAAGACGTTGAGCACCAGTACCATCAGCGTGAATCCGACGACCATGCCGATCAGAGGCGCCAGAATCATGAACGCCCCGATCTTGATCAGGCCGGCCGCGATCAGCGAGCCGAACCCCGCCTTGACCACGGCTGCGCCGGCGAAGCCGCCGATCAGCGCGTGGGAGGAGCTCGTCGGCAACCCCCACATCCACGTGATCAGGTCCCAGACAATCGCGCCGATCAGCCCCGCCAGGATCACCCACTGGTCCACCACCGTGGTCTCGACGACCCCCTTCCCGACCGTGCGCGCCACGCTCACGCCGAAGCCGAACGCGGCGACGAAGTTGAAGAATGCCGCCCAGACGACCGCCTGGAGCGGCGTCAGCACGCGGGTCGACACCACCGTGGCGATAGAGTTCGCGGCGTCGTGGAAACCGTTGATGAAGTCGAAGACGAGTGCGATGAACACGATGAAGACGACGAGAGAGAGCACCGCTCAGGCCGGGCCGGTCACGCCATCTTGAGGATGATCCCCTCGATCACGTTGGCGACGTCCTCGCACCGATCCGTGACGATCTCCATCGTCTCGTAGATCTCTTTCCACTTGATGACCTCGATGGGATCGCTCGCCTCGTCGAACATCGCGGCGAGGCTTTCGCGCAGCAGCACGTCGGCGGTGTTCTCCAGGCGGTTCACCTCGACGGTGTGCTCGTGGAAGCCGGGGTCCATCGTTCGCAGGCATTTGATGGTGCGGTCCATCGCGTGCGTCGTCTGCACGATGACCTGGGCCATCGCCCGGCACGCCGAGGTCGGCTCCTTGATGCGGTAGACGACCAGACGCTCGGCGGCCGCCTCGATGTAGTCGAGCACATCGTCGAGGCGCGAGGCCAGGTCGTGGATGTCTTCGCGGTCGATCGGCGTGATGAAGGTCGTGTTCAGCTTCTTGATGATCTCGTGGGTCACCTGATCGCCCTGATGCTCCACTTCCTTGATCGCGTGAGCCTTGGCGCGCGCGTCGGCGAAGTTGTGGACCATCTCGTGCAGCAGGGCGGCGGCCCGGATGATGTGCTGGGATTGCTGCTCGAAGTAGTCGAAGAACCGGACTTCCTTCGGGATCAGGTTGAACATTGACCCGAACCGGAGTGTAACGGAAACGTCACAATCTCGCTAGGCCTTCCTCAGACGCAGCGGGGGAAGTCCCAGGAGGGCCCGTCGGCCCAGGCCCCAACAGGTCTCAATGGCATCGGTGAGCGCCGGCGCGCTCGCCGCGAGGCAGCGAACCAGCGCCCCGCGGCGCGCCAGCGCGGCCACGCCGACCCACGCGTCGTCGCCGCTCGCCCAGAGCCGCCGCACCTCGGCCGCGAGCTGCTCGGGGTCGAAGGCTCCGACGATCGCGATCGAGCCGAAGTACGGATGGAGCTCTCCGCAGCC
>QHSV01000435.1:2832-10308 GCA_003221655.1 Candidatus Rokuibacteriota bacterium | reverse complement strand
ATGAACCACTCCGTCACCCGCTTCGTCGCCGGCCTGCTCATCATTTCGGCCTTGACCGCTGCCGAACCCGTCGCCGCTCAGGCGCCGCCGGCCGGCGCCGCGGACCGCGACGCGAATCGTGGTGCAGCACCCGAGTCCTACCGGATCGGTCCGGAGGACACGCTGCAAATCTCCGTGTGGAAGAACGATGCGATGAGTCGCGCGGTGCCCGTCAGGCCGGATGGCAAGATCTCGCTGCCGCTCCTGAACGATGTGCAAGCCGCCGGCCTCACCGCACTCGAGCTCCGCGACGTTCTGACAAAAAAGCTGGCGGAGTATATGCCGAGCCCGGAAGTCTCCGTGATCGTGACCGACGTGCGGAGCTTCAAGGTGTCAGTCATCGGTGAGGTCGCTCGCCCCGGGCGCTACGAGCTCAAGAGCTGGACGACCGTGCTCGATGTGCTCGCTATGGCCGGTGGGTTCACGCAGTTCGCGTCGCGCTCACGCATCGTCATTCTCCAGCCCGATGGCAAGACAATGAAGCGGATTCCCTTCAACTACAACAAGATCGCCGGCGAGCAGGAGAACTTCTATCTGCGCAACGGCGACATCGTTCTGGTGCCATAAAGGACGCGATGGCTGACGATACAGTGAAAGAGGCCGGTCTGGGCATGGTGCTGTCCGTCTGGAGCCGGCGGAAGTGGCTCGCAATCCTTGCGTTCGCTGTCCCCATCGCCGCCGCCGTCAGTCTCATCATGTTCCTGCCCAATGTCTATCGTTCCACGGCCACCGTTCTCGTCGACCGCCAGCAGGTCCCGGAGGCCTTCGTGCGATCGACCGTGACGAGCGCTCTCGAGACTCGGCTCCACACGATCAGCCAGGAAATCTTGAGCCGCTCGCGGTTGGAAGCCCTGATCAACCGCTTTGGCCTCTACTCGGATCTGAAGCAGCGGGTGTCGCCCGAAGAAGTCATCGCGCGCGTACGCGGGGACATCAAGCTGGAGCTCAAGAGCGCAAAGGTAACGGACCAGCGCGAGGCGACGATCGCCTTCACTCTCAGTTACCAGGGGAGCGACCCGAGCACGGTCTCGGCCGTCACGAACACCCTCGCGGGTTTCTACATCGAGGAGAATTTGAAGGCGCGGGAGCGCCAGGCGATCGGTACCGCGGAATTTCTCAAGGTCCAGCTCGAGGACACGAAGAAGCGGCTCGACGTCCAGGAGCAGCAGGTGAGCACGTTCAAGCGACGCCACCTGGGTGAGCTGCCTCAACAGATGGAAACCAACCTCGCCACCCTGGAACGGCTACACACACAGCTTCGCATGAACGCCGACAATCAGACGCGGGCCGCGGAACGGCGGCAGATGATGTCGAGTCAGCTCGCAGAAGCCGAGTCGCTCGTGACCTCCGGAAACGTCAGCCCGACCGGGCTGGTCCCGCCCGTGCCGGAGGCGGTCCGGCTCGCCCAGATGAAGCAGGAGCTGACAAGACTTCGCACCCAGTTCAGCGAACGGTACCCCGACGTCGTCCAGCTGGCCGCGGAAGTCGCGGCGCTCGAGCGCGCGCTCGCCGAGGGCAAGTCCAGCGAGCCAAAAACGGACGAGAAGCCAGGCGCTCCGCAACCCACCCCGCAGGCGGCGCCCCTCTCGCCCTATGTTCTCCGACTGAAGGATGCCCTGAGCGAGGCGCAGGCGGACATCAAGGTCCTCAAGAGCGAGGAAGCCCGTCTCCGAGATGGGATCGTGGCCTATCAAGCCAGGGTCGAGAACGTGCCCCGGCGGGAACAGGAGTACGTCGAGCTCTCCCGCGGCTACGAAAGCAGTCGCGAGCTTTATCAATCCCTGATGAAACGTTACGAGGAGGCCCAGCTCGCCGAGAGTATGGAACAGCGCCAGAAGGGCGAGCAGTTTCGCGTCATCGAGCCCGCGATTCCCGACGGGCGGCCGGCAGCGCCCAACCGTCTTCGGCTGCTCCTGATGGCCGTGGCGCTCTCGCTCGGCCTGGCGGTCGGCGCCGTGGTGCTGGCCGAGCACGTCGACACCTCGTTCCACGCGGTCGACGACCTCCGAGCGTTCAGCGCTGTGCCGGTGCTGGTCAGTATTCCGCGGATCGTGACCGAAACCGGTCTCCGCCGCGCGCGGTGGCGCATGCGACTCGCCGCCAGCGCATCCTTCATCGGCCTCGTCATGATCGTCGGCATCGCCTACGTCGTCGCCCATGGAAACGAACAGCTGGTCGCGCTCCTGGCGCGGGGTGGCTATTGAGGATCGTGGTATGTATTTGACCTTCTACGGACTCGCGGAAAAGCCCTTCAACGCGACCCCGGACCCCAGATTCCTCTACATGACTCCTGGGCATCGGGAGGCGCTCGCCCAGCTCTTCTACGGAACCCAGGAGCGAAAGGGCTTCATCGTCCTGACCGGGAAGGTGGGCACCGGGAAGACGACCCTCCTTCACACCCTTTGTCAGCGGCTCAACGGACAGAGCGCGATCTCTTTCGTCGTCAACTCTACCCTGCCGTTCGACGGCCTCCTCGAGTACGTTCTCGAGGATCTGGGGGTCGCCAAAGGAGGGGAGTCGCGGGCGCAGCGACTCATGGCGCTGAACCACTTCCTCATCGAGCGTCAGCGGGCCGGCCAGAACACCGTCCTCATCATCGACGAAGCTCAGAACCTGGACGTCGCGACGCTGGAGCAGATCCGACTGCTCTCGAACTTCGAGACCCCGACGAGCAAGCTGCTGCAGATCCTCCTGGTCGGGCAGCCGGAGCTCAAGGCCAGGCTCAATCTGCCCGAGCTGCGGCAGCTCAAGCAGCGCGTCGGGCTACGCTGCCAGATCCCGCCACTGACCCTGGAAGAGACCCGCGCATACATCCGGACCCGACTGCGCATCGCGGGCGCGCGTGACCTGGGTCTGTTCGCCGACTCGGCGGTGGACCGAATCTCGACCTACTCGGGTGGGATTCCAAGGCTCGTCAATACCGTCTGCGATCACTGCCTCCTCTTCGGATACGCCGACCAGAAGCGCCGGATCGATCGGCCCATCGTCAATCAGGCGATCGAGTACCTCGAGGAGGGCACGCGACAACGGCCAAAGGTGAGGGACCTTCGAGAGTCGAAAATGGGGCTTCTCTTGCGATGGAGCCTCGGAACCCTCGTGGTGACTCTGGCGAGCGCCGTCGCAGCGCTCGCCGTGAAGTTCAACGCAGCCACGTTCGGGCTCATCCAGTCCGTGCGCCAGCTCCTGGTCCCATGAGCACGTTCTTCCGGGCGCTCGAGCGAGCCGAGCAGGAAAATGCCCTTCGCCGCTCGACGACGCTGCCGGCACCAGCGAGTGAGCCGAGTCCGGCCGTTCCCGCTCCTGAGACTGCTCTGCCGCTGACGGCAAGACGACGACCGCGATCAACCTCGCGGGCGCGCTCGCCCAGGCCCCGGATGCGCGCGTACTCATCATCGACGCGGATCTACGCGGCGCGAACCTGGCCGGCTACCTCGGGCTCGACGATCCGGCTCCCGGCCTCGTGGACGCGATCCTGGACACGAATCTGACGTTGGAGGCCGTGACGCACAAGCGTCCGCACCTCAACCTGTCGATCGTGCCGGCGGGTCGCCGTCCGTCGGCGCCCTACGAGGTGCTGAAGTCGCCCCGGGTCGGGGAGCTCCTCGCGGAGGCTCGCAAGAGGTACGACTACGTCATCGTCGACACCCCGCCATTGGTGTCTGTCCCGGACAGTCGAGTCATCGGGAAATGGGTCGACGGATTTCTGATCGTGGTCGCGGCCCACCGGACGCCGCGCAAGCTCCTGGAGGAAGCGCTGAACGTCACGGAGCCGGCGAAGCTCGTGGGCCTGGTGTTCAACGGTGATGATCGGCACCTCTCGAGGGATACCTACTCTTCGAAGCGATCGTCCCGCCGCAGAGCGGGCAGTAGACAGACCGCCTCGGACGATTGACGCCGATCACGCGAGGTATCTGTGACGGCGAGGCGGTGATGCGCGGCTGGATCGTGTCGGCCGCGCGACACATGCAGCAATGATTGGTCTCTCACCCGAGAGAGGGACGGAGACCAAAAGGGGCGAAGCCTTGCTGGAAACCGCTCGGGACCCGATGACCCCGCCCTGGCGGGTCCTCTGGACGCGCAGCAATTGCGAGCAGCTGGTGCGCGACCAGCTCGTTGCGAAGGGCTTTGACCTCTTCCTGCCGACGGCCGAGGCATGGTCGAGACGCGGTGGGGTCAGGGTCCGCGGACCCGTTCCTCTCTTCCGAGGCTATCTCTTCCTGCGTCACGCAGTCGATAAGGCAACCTACCTCGAGGTGTGCAAGGCACGCGGGCTGGTGCGGATGCTCGGCGAGCGGTGGGACCGGCTCGAGGTCGTCCCCGATCCGGAGATCGCGGCGATCGAGAGACTCGTGCGCTGCAACCTCCCGATCTTTCCCTATCCTTATCTCCGGGAAGGCCAGCGGGTGCGGATAACTCGTGGACCGCTGGCCGATGTCGAGGGGATCATAGTCCGAGGCAATCCAAAGAACGGGCTCCTGGTGGTGTCGGTCGGCCTCCTGCGGCGCAGCATCGCCGTCCATCTCGACTGCACGTTGCTGGAGGCTGCGTAAGGACGTGGATCACGCTACGGCGCTGAGCCGTCGCATCGCGACTCACACTGCGCGGCTCACTATCATCGGCCAGGGTTACGTGGGTCTCCCACTGGCCGTCGAATTCGCCAAAGCGGGCTTCGCGGTCACCGGGTTGGACGCCGACCCCGACCGCGTCGCGGCCCTCGCGACCGGTCGCTCCCACGTGCCCGACGTTCGGAGCGAGGAGCTTCAGACGCTCCTCCGAGACGGACGCTACCATGCGACGGGGGAGCCCGCCCTCCTGGCGGACAGCGATGCGGTCCTCATCTGCGTCCCTACGCCCCTGCGGAAATCCAAGGCCCCTGACATCTCCTACGTGGTCGCGGCTTCCAGAGAAGTCGCCGCCCGGTTCCGCCCGGGGCAGCTGATCATTCTGGAGAGCACCACCTACCCGGGGACCACCGAGGAGCTGCTCTTGCCCCTGTTCCAGGAGAACGGAGCCAGAATCGGCGAGGACCTGTTCCTGGCGTTCTCGCCCGAGCGTATCGACCCGGGGAATCCCACCTTCAAGGTCAAGGACATCCCGAAGGTCGTGGGAGGCCTCACACCCACCTGCACTCGCCTGGCGTCCGCGCTCTACCGGGAGATCATCCCGCGGGTGCACGAGGTCTCAACCCCGAAGGTCGCCGAGCTCGCGAAGCTCTACGAGAACGTCTTCCGGAACGTGAACATCGCGCTCGCCAACGAGTTTTCCCTCATGTGCCGGCACCTCGGGGTCAGCACGCGGGAAGTCATCGATGCTGCGGCGACGAAGCCTTTCGGTTTCATGCCCTTCTACCCCGGCCCTGGGATCGGTGGGCACTGCATCCCGGTGGACCCTCTCTACCTGTCCTGGAAGATGCGCCTCAGTGGCTATGAGGCACGGTTCATCTCCCTGGCCGACGAGATCAATCGAGCGATGCCAGCCCACGTACTGAGCCTCGTGTGCGACGCCCTCAACGAGATGGGCCTTGCCCTCAAGGGCACCCGGATCCTCGTGCTGGGGGTCGCGTACAAGCGGGGCAGCGGCGACACTCGAGAGTCGCCGGCCTACGAGATCATCGCCACGCTTCGCCGAAAGGGCGCGCAGGTCTCCTACGCCGATCCCCATGTGCCGACGTTTCCGGTGGACGGGACGGAACTCAAGGCGGTTGAGCCGGGAGAGGAAGAGCTGCGCGGTGCTGATTGCCTGCTGATTCTTGCTGACCATCCCGAATTCGACTACCGGATGGTTGCACGCGTGGGGCGCCTGATCGTGGACACGCGCAATAGCGTTCCGGACATTGCGGGCGTCCGCGGGCGTCTGGTCAAGCTCTGAGCCCAGCCGCGGGGCGAGCAAGACTGTGAAAAATTCTGCGGGATGTAGGTAGCGAGCTTCATCGTTTAGGTAGCTGTCTCCCCGAGCGGACGACGCCCTGCGATCCATCCCGACGCAAAAATCCCCGGACGCTCAAACATTTCAACAAGACTGGATAATTCCGTGACATGGCACGTGTCTTGCCGCCCAGGACGAAGCCTATGGTTAGAGACCGATGATCCGGGTTTTTAGCCACTACATCCCGAAGTCTCTGCTCGTGCTCATCCTGGCAGAATCTCCTGCCGATATTCCGACTGACTCGTCTGGCTTTCTTGCTCTCCGTGACCCTGGCCTTCCCGCTGGTCTTTTTCGTGCGCGTTGTGCACGACAGCCTGACGGGATCCCGCCGGACCCGGCGCAAGGTCCTTCTGATAGGCGCCGGCCCGGTCAGCGAGCTCATCTCGAAGCTGGCGACCACCGACCGCGGCTACGAGATCGTCGGCTGCATCGACGGCAGCTCGAATGGCCACGCCCCGAACGTGAACGGCGCGGCCGGTCACCCCGGTACGGCCAATGGCCTGAAGGTCCTCGGGACGATCGACGACTTCGCGTGGACGGTGAAGACGGTGAAGCCGGACGTCGTCGTGGCGGCGATGGAGGAGCGCCGCGCCATCTTGCCGATCCAAGCGATCCTCGAGTACAAGCTGCAGGGCATCGAGGTCGAGGACTGGCCGGCATTCTACGAAAAGCTGACGACCAAGCTGCTCGTCTCGCACATTCGCCCGAGCTGGCTGGCGTTCTCCGATGGCTTTCGGCAGTCACGGCTGGACGACGTTCTCAGGCGGACCTTCGACATCGTGGTCTCGGCCATCGCGTGTCTCTCCAGTCTTCCGGTGCTGGCCGTACTCGCCGGCCTCATCAAGCTCGACTCCCGGGGTCCGGTGTTCTTTCGGCAAGAGCGCGTGGGCAAGAGCGGCCGGGTGTTCGTGCTCTTGAAGCTGCGCACGATGCGCGTGGATGCAGAGATTGAGACCGGGCCCGTCTGGGCCCAGGTCGGCGACACCCGGGTCACGCGCCTGGGATGGCTACTGCGCAAGATGCGGCTCGACGAGCTGCCGCAGTTCATCAACGTTCTGCGCGGCGACATGAGCGTCGTCGGACCGCGCCCCGAGCGCCCGATCTTCGTCAGCGAGCTTCAGGAACGAATCCCCTTTTATATGTACCGGCACGTCGTCAGGCCTGGGATCACCGGTTGGGCACAGGTGCGTTACCACTACGGCGCGTCGTTCGAACAAGCCCGCGAAAAACTCGAGTACGACCTTTACTACATCAAGAACCGTTCACTGTTTCTCGACCTCCTCATCATCATTCAAACGATCCAAGTCGTTCTCTTCGGCCGTGGAGCGCGTTGATATGTGGTCGGGGCATCAGCCTCGATCTGCGGCGAGCCCGTTTGAGCCGATGTCGTGCCTCTTGACGTTCGATATCGAAGAGTGGTTCCAGGCGGAAAATCTTCGCCCCGTATTTCCGCGCGCCGTCTGGGACAGTGTCCCGCGACGCGTCGTCGGCGCCACCCAGGTCGTTCTCGAT